>JACPHJ010000133.1:1774-37036 GCA_016188675.1 Planctomycetota bacterium | reverse complement strand
TTGGTTGCATGAAAACGAATCGCTGTTAGTTCTACACACTACGGGAATTACTTACAGTTTGCGTAATGAGTACAAATGGCAAACTCATCCCCTTTTAGGGGTTAACCCAAAGCCACCTGCTCCGCGGGTGGATTCTTTACTGAGCTTACGCTCGGAATAAATCTTAAAAGCGTCAGCATTGAAGAAATAACCAAAAAACACCAGAGTATTGCGCATGAGGTCATCAAAGCAGTAGAAAAGAAAGACAAAAAAATTCTTGCCCTTTTTAAGGAGTATCTCGAACATGGGTATTATCCGTATTTCAATGAATATAAGAGCAAGGAACTTTACTATATCACCCTTGAACAGAATATACACACTACCCTTGAGAGCGATTTGATAGCCATATACCCTTCTTTAAGCGGCAACAGCATAAAAAAGATTAAAAAACTTTTGTCAATCATTGCTGGCTCTGTTCCCTTTACGCCTGATTTAAAAAGATTAAAGACATTGCTTGGTGTTGGTGATGAAAGAACCTTGAAAACCTATCTCAAATACCTTGAGGATGCGGGAATAATTCTTACTGTCTCTAAAAGCGGCAGGGGACTCAGGGAGTTGGAGAAGCCTGAAAAGATATATCTTAACAATTCTAACTTAACTTACGCTATATCAGGCAATATTCCAGTGAATATTGGAACTATTAGAGAGACATTTATTTTGAACATAGCAAGCGCTGCATATAAGGTATCAACGCCTAATCAAGGGGATTTCCTGATTGACGACAAGTATATCTTTGAGGTTGGAGGGAAGAACAAGAACTTTACTCAGATAAACAAGATAAAGAATTCTTTTTTAGCTGTGGATGGAATAGAGCTTGGGATAGGAAACAAAATCCCACTATGGGTTTTTGGTTTTTTGTATTAGAGGAAACAAGGAACAGCAAGGAAAGGATGGGTCGAATCTTTCAAATTGACACATTATATCTGAATGGAAAAGTTCAAAGATACATCTTTTCCCCACTTCCGTGAGGACAGGGCCGTTACGAGAGACTCGGATACTTGCCCCATTAGATGTTTACTGTCTAACAGGGTTGACCAGCTTGCTTACAAACTTTACGACCTCACCTCAGAGGAGATTGCGATTGTGGAAGGGACTAATTCACTTTAAAATGATTTCAAAGAGGCTTTAATGTCTCGACAAATAATTGAGAAAATACGGAAGGCAATTAAATCAGGATACTATGATATGACATATCACGCTGTCGAAGAAATGGCAGAAGATGGTTTAGTAATTTATGACATTGAAAGCGCTATTTTAAATGGCAAAATCACAAAAAAAGAAAAAGACGATCCTCGTGGAATAAAGTATATCTTAAAAGGATTAGGTACAGACCTATCCACACCAATAGGTGTGGTTGGACGTTTCAAAGAAACAGGAGTCTTTCTAATAATGACCGTTTACAAAATTACTTAAAATTATTAAGGAGCAAAACTATGTATGATTATAAGTGTGAATATTGTGATGGTGTTGTAAAAGAAAGAATAATAAAAAAAGAGGTCTTTAAACACAAAAACGGTTTCGTTATGCTTGAAGATGTGCCAGTTGGGATATGTGATGAGTGTGGTTATCGTTATTATCATGCGTCAATATTGAAAATAGTAGAGGAAATTGCAAATGGCAAACGTTTGCCAGAAAGAACGGAAGTTATCCCTGTCGCTCATCTGGTAAATCAATAAAATGAAAATTGAGCAGGTTCCAGAACATTTTCTCAACGAGGGGTTAGATTTTGTTCATTTTCTTAAAGCAAAAATAACACAGGAAGGAATCGCCTCTGCTGTTGTGAGCGCATCTTCTCTTGGGAAAGACTGGCTCAAAGATGAGGAGGATGAAGCATGGCAAAATTTATAAAAGGTTTCCGAAGTGATAGAAACTATCGTTGAAATTATCCGAAAATAAAATATTCACCCTCATTGATCAAATCCTCGCCGTCAAAACAAAAAGATCCCAATGCCGACACGTCGGAATTGGAAAGACAGATTGACCACATGGTTTACAAATCCTATGACCTCACGCCTTGCACAGAACGTTAAAGACTTCGTAAATCGCTTTTAGAATCTGTATAATTCGGTGCATCGGTAACACACGGGATATAGTTTGTTTTTTTTGGTAATACTTCTGAATCTCAGGTATTTCTGATTATTCCAGATATTTTTAAAGGAATCCTCTTTGACATTTCCGGCGACATAATTTAGCGATTGACAGGGTCTCACCGACCCATCTGGAAATATGTATGCTACCATCCAGGGGCTTATGCAGCGGTGTTTGTAACTGGAAGGTTTAAAATTAAAATCTGTGTAATATTGGCGGATTTCTGCTTCTGTCAGGTTTGGGTAAAAATGGATAAGAGTCCTGCTGTTCCTTTTTTTTATGGTGTTCATTATGCTGATTAGTTTTTCGACATCAATGTTTGGCAGCGCTTCCCGAACAAAACCGCGCCAGTCCAGACAGGTGGTGTTAAACAAGTGCGTAAAGATTTCGTTATGATGGGCATACGTTTGCCGGTTGAGGAATATCAGGTGATGAAATGTTATAGAGCTTGCCTGGATGTCTTCTGCTACGTCAGCGATCTTGTCCAGATGCAGGTAGTTTGTCTCAAAGATAGTGCTGGAAATACTGATAAGGGGGATACGGCATCCCTTCTTTTCTTTCCAGGCGTTTACGGCTCGCAAGCCATTCATTGCCTTGTCAAATATCCCTTCTGAGCCTCGTATCTTATCGTGTATTTCACGAGGGCCATCCAGCGAGAATATAATTTCATTCACGCCCAGACGGACTATTTCTTCTGCATTTTTTTCCAGCAGCATGCCATTGGTAATAATATTGCACCGAAGCCCTGCCTCTTTAATATGGCGAACGAGATTCGTCCATTCCCTGTAAAGGAGCGGCTCGCCGCCAAAAAGGGTGATATTCGGCCCGTAAAACTTTACCTCGTCAATGATGGACTTTAATTCATCTACGGTAAGTTCAGACTTCAGTGTCTCTATGGGCAATTCCCGTGAGGAACCTGCAATTCCCCACTGTCCGCACATGGAGCATTGTAAGTTGCATCGGTACGTGAGAAACAATGAAATAGTTTCCGGATACGAACTGAAACCGTCCTTAAAGTGATAATTCAGGAATGACTTTGCCCGCTGCCCGAATGCCTTCATGGCGTAACGTGGCTGACCTATGGCCTTCTTAACGGCCCGGACAAGGTTTCTTCTTGGTATCATCGCGTTTACTATAGTATCTTAAAACTTATTTTTAATATTTTCGGAAAAAAATTTACGAATTACGATTTGGGATTTACGATTTGAAAAATCGTAATTCGTAAATCTAAAATCGTAAATCCCTTTCAGCTCCACTTCTGGCTCGTTCGGGTTAGGATTATGTACCTAAACGTGCTCGTATTATTTTTACAATTACCGACAATTTTTCAATATTCATCATCGGGTGTGTAGGAATTAGCAGCAACCGTCTCGAAAAATAGGTGGCATTGGGGTAAGGGTCATTTTCTAAATCATACCCCAAATCATACACCCGATGAATTGGGTCGGGATACAGTTTTGTGCTCTCGATACCGCTGCTATTAATTTTTTCAAAACAAATTTCCTTAATGTTTTCATCGTCAAAAAGAACAGGGAATTGATTGAATACGGGAACCGTTTGTGGAAGTAACTCAGGAAGCCTGATTCCTTTTGTTTGCGCCAGCATGTCAAATAAGAACATGCCGTGGTCGTACCGTTTGTTTAAAATCTTTGAGGCTTGTTCGAACAAGGCGCATCCTACGCCTGCCTGGAATTTTGTATAAGTGAAGCTGTCAAAATCAGTATGCAATGTAGTATATTTTAATTTGGATATAATGTCGTAGAATACCGTATAGAACAAGGGACGCACGGCAAGGGCTAATGCTATTAATTTCGCTGCGATTTTTAATTTCGAAACGAATCCCGGCGCTGGCAATGAGGCACATTCAGCCTTGATTACTTCTGCCATCTCTTCCCAGTCAGTAACAATACATCCGCCGCTCAGAGTGGAAAGATTTTTCCCACGATTGAAGCTGTAAAAGCCCACGTCTCCAAAGACGCCGGTAGGACGATTATGGATGGTTGTACCCAGTGAAGAAGCGGCATCCTCAATAACGTACAGAGAATGTTGCTGAGCTGTCCTCATCACATCTTTCATATTCATCGGCAGGCCAAACATGTGTACAGGCACGATGCAGAGGGTATTTTTATTTATGCATCTCTCAATAGATTGTATGTCCATGTTGAAGGTTTTTAAAGAAATGTCACATAACACCGGCTTTAATCCGGCCTTCCTGATAGGCAGAATCAGAGAAGGGGCTGTATAAGCGGGGAGAATTACTTCGGTTTTTTTTAAGATAGTTTTTAATGCCTTTAAGATAACGTAAAAGGCGGTGGTGCCGGAATTGGTAAAGTAGCAATATTTTTTATTCGTATGTGCCTTTATAACCGACTCGAAGGTTGAGATAGATTGACTGAAAGAGGAGGTGGCTCCCTTTAGTATGGCTAAAAATGAAACAGGTGTGCCTGCCGATGGGGTTAATAATTTCATGACTGTTGTTTCCTTCCCGCTTCTATAAGAAATGCCTTTGCAATAAACTCAACGGGACAGCCGATAGGTAAAATCCTTGTGCAATGGAATCCGTGCCTTTCGAAAATGGTGGAGATTTCTTCGATTTTATAAGCCCTCACCGGGAATTTTTGCTTTCTTGAATGCACCCAATATTTTAAACGGATATATGGATTGGCTTGATTACGTATTTCTACAAGAAGCTTTCCGTTGGGTTTGCATACGCTCATGAGTTCCGCCAGGAGCGCTTCGATGATATCGAGAGATGCCAGATTGAGTAAGGTATTAACACAAACAACCCGATCAAAGGTTTCTGGTTTAAAAGGCAGTTGGAAGGCATCCCCACGGATTAGGGAGATTCCTTCAATGGCATTGTCCTGAAAAATCATGTTTGCCTCCCGGAGTAACGCTTCGGATTTATCAATGCCGACCAGTTGCCTTTTTACTGATTTATTCTCTTTGCTATGTAAGAAGAACAGGCCATTTCCACAGCACACATCGAGAATGGATTCGCAATCCCGGCACAATTCCCACGCCTTATTGCGCACCGCAGTTGTGATGTTGCCGAGGAACGCCTTTTTCCTGGAAACGCCGGAAATATTCATAATATCTCACCACAGATTTTCACGGAATTGCACGGTAGAATCATAATGCAACACTGTCGTAACCAAATTAACCACCCCTCTTTCCCCTCCTTCGCAAGGAGGGGATGAAGGGGAGGTAAAAAATCTTGCTAAAACTTGTCCTCGTGAAAACGGGGAAAAGAAGTTTTTACAAAGTGATCCTATAATATACATTCCATAATTTTAGCGATGTGCTGCCAGTCGAATTCCTTTTCTGCCCGATTTCTTCCAGCCGTTCCTAATCGATGGGCAAAATTTTTATCTGCCAGGATACGCTCTATGGCATGAGCAATCTCATTTTCACTCCTGGGGTTAACGATAAGACCGGTTATACCATCAACTACGGCCTCGCTGCTTCCGCCTGAATTGCCAGCAATTGCAGGCTTTCCGCACGCCCCGGCCTCAAGAAAAACCACGCCAAAGCCTTCGTAATCACCCTTTAGCTGGTCGTGTGATTCCGTTTCGCGGTTGGGTAGTACAAAGACATTGCAGAGATTATAATAATCCGGCAACGATTCGTCCAATACGAATCCGGTAAAAATAACATGATTATGAAGTCTTAGATTATCAGTAAGACTTTTGAGCCGCTGTTCTTCGCGTCCTTTGCCAACAATCATATATATCGCATCGGGAAATCGCTTTATGACCTGCTTCAATGCCTGGATAACCATGTCGTGTCCCTTGCGTTCGTCCAGCCGTCCAACCGTCATGATAACTTGTTTGTCATACAGTCCGAATTTTTCAATAAGTTGCCGGGATTTCCCCTGAGGGTGGAAAAATACACTGTCAACACCCGGTACGATCTTTACCATCTTTTCCCGCGGAATACCCCATTGTTCGTACTCGCGCATGGTAAATTCACTGTTTGGAACAAGCTCCTCCGCCTCGTTGATAACCTTCTTCATTAGCCATGTCATCATCTGCGAATTGCCAAAACGAACAGTTTCAGAGCCGTAAACGTATACGCTGTACTTTACTCCGAATAATTTTTTGCATACAAGTCCGGCAGGTCCTACAGAGAGAATCTGGCCGCAGTGCAATTTCCCGATATTATACTTTTTTGTGTAATAGAGCGCATAAAGAATATTGAACACCATCTTTAAAAGTTTTGCCTTGCCGGATTCGCCCGTGGGGATTCTCTTCCGAATGATGCGAAATGATTCTTTTTTGTCGAACTCATCGCTTCCCGGCGCTTTTGGGGCTAATATTATGACCTTTCCGTGTGGAAGGCGTCTCCAGATTTGATAGAATACCGTGGATATTCCGCTCACGATTGGCGGAAAGTCATTGGTAATGAGCAGGCTGATTTTTTTCGATCCTTGAAATTTGGCGTTCATTCAGATTATTCGGGCTTCTAAATTCCGGCTTCCTGACCGTTTCACAAATTATAGCCGTATTTCTGAAAATAGACAATCCCTTTCTTGGTGTGAAAACAGAGAATTTTGTTGCCTTTTACCACAAACTTTCTACAATTACCGCATCATGCTGTAATGATGACAAGAGTATGAGTTTTCGTTCAGACACTAATTACTGGAGATTTTGCCGGTAAATACAGTAAACATGGGAGGACGGTTGGCGTGTTGAGGTACGCATGAAAATTGAGGCGAACCATGTTTGATCAGATTCTTTGCACGCTAAAGACGGCGACACTCTGGCGTCTCTTTTGGTTTTCCGTGATTCTGTCGGAACTCCTCACCGCGATAATTGTTCTCCCAATGAGTGTTTTATTCCACGGCAGAATTACCTATGATTATTTGATTACAGGCAGTATTACCGCCTTTTTCGTTTCTTTAATTGTTACCTTCATTCTTATTTTATTAATAAAGGAATTACGGAAAGATGAAAAGTCCCTGAGCGAACAGAACCGGAGGATATTTGAACTGTCAATACGGGACTACCTCACAGAGGTTTTTAATTGCAGGCACTTTTATGAAAGGCTTGAAGAAGAGAGCAAGAGGGCGGAACGATATAAAAGCGCATTTTCTCTGATAATGCTGGATATAGACCATTTCAAAAAATATAACGATGCGCACGGCCATCAGGCTGGTGATAAAGTCCTGAAAGATGTTGCATTGTTTCTGAAGAAGCAGATCAGAGATCATGATTTGATTGCGCGGTACGGAGGCGAGGAATTTTCGGTAATACTTCCGGAGACCGTTAGGGATGTTGCCAGAAATCTTGCCGAAAGACTGCGGATTGCTGTATCTGACATGCCGTTTCCCTTTGTGGAGACGCAGCCAGACGGGAGATTAACCGTTAGCATCGGGATTGCAACATTTCCGGATGATGCAAAATCGGTAAATGACCTTGTAAAAGTGGCCGACCGTGCTTTATATAGGGCAAAGGAAAACGGCAGGAACCGGGTAGAGACGGCGGGAGGTTAAATTGGCCTGTAATTGTCAGGGTTTGCGGTGTAATTTTAGTAATTGCGGGAACGCCGGTAAAATGGTATAAATCACTTAGAAATCCGACCATGCAAGCCCGAACGTGCCGGAAGAGTGGTGCGGAAGGTTTGCTCCCGTGCTGTCTGTGCTAGCACACGGGCAGGCAATGTTAATGAATTAAGGGGAGATGTTTCGGTTTTAGGATTTCTCAGCCGCGCTGCTCTTTCGAAAGGACAACTTTCTTTTTTTTCGTTCGCTTTATGTCAAACTTTACAGACAGACAGACAACTACCACCCTGGAGATAGTTATTTGTTTTGAAGGGAGTTGGTTATGAGGCGCGTTTTACTAAGTTTTTTGAAAGGCCCTGGCTTCACCAGACGATTGGTGACCAGGGTTTTTTTATTCCAATGCTATAAACCGAGGAGCATTACGTGAAAAAAGGCGCGAGCAAATCCAGGCGAAAAGGGGTGAAGTCAGTGTCTTCCGGCGCTTCAGAGAACGAAAAGATTTCCGGCAAAAATAACGGAAATGGCAAGTTCTATATTGTCGGGATGGGCGGTTCTGCCGGCGGGTTGGAGGCCTTTGGGCAGTTTTTTGCCCACATGCCTGCTGACAGCGGAATGGCGTTTGTCCTCATCCCTCACCTTGACCCAACCCACAAAGGTATGATGCCTGAATTGGTACAGCGTTTTACCACGATGCCGGTATTTCAGGCAGAAGACGGAATGAAGGCGCTGCCGAATTGCGTCTATGTCATCCCCCCAAACAAGGACATGTCCATACTGCATGGCACGCTCCAGTTGCTGGAACCATCCGAGCCGCGCGGTTTGCGGCTGCCGATAGATTTCTTTTTCCGTCACCTGGCGGAAGATCGGCAAGAACGGGCTGTTGGCGTCGTCCTCTCCGGTATGGGGACGGACGGCACTTTGGGCATAAAGGCAATTAAGGAAAAACTGGGTATGGTGATGGCGCAGGACGTTAATTCGGCAAAGTACGACGGCATGCCGCGAAGCGCAATAGCTACCGGACTTGTGGATTACGTTGCGCCAGCGGAAGAACTTCCTGCTAAACTGCTCGGTTATGCAAGACACTCTTCTACAACTCTCAAAGAGAAACCCCCTGTAGAGGAAAAATACACGAATGCGATACAAAAGATAACGATTCTTCTCCGTGACCGGACCGGACACGACTTTTCCTTTTACAAGAAGAATACGATGATCCGCCGTATCGAAAGGCGTATGAGCATCCATCAGATTAACAAGGTTGATGTGTATGTTCGTTATCTTCGTGAGAACTCTCATGAGATAGAATTGCTTTTTAAGGAACTGCTGATTGGTGTAACCAGTTTCTTCAGAGACCGCGAGTCGTTCGAAATCCTGAAAGAGAAGGCGATACCTGAACTGCTGAAAGGCAAGGAGAAAGGAAACATACTGCGGGCATGGATTCCCGGATGTTCAACGGGAGAAGAGGCTTACTCCATTGCCATCATTCTCCAGGAATGCCTCGAAAAACTCAAAAAGAGAGGCGTGTGTAAAATCCAGATTTTTGCTACAGATATAGACAAAGACGCCATCGATAAGGCGCGACTTGGATGCTATACCCCCAACATTGCCGCCGACGTGTCTCCGGAACGTCTGGAGCAATTTTTTACAAAGGAAGACAACGGCTACCGGGTCAGGAAAGAAATCAGGGAAATGGTAGTCTTTGCGCCGCAGAATATCATTATGGACCCGCCGTTTACCAAATTAGACCTGATCAGTTGCAGGAATATCCTGATTTATATGACGTCGGAATTACAGAAAAAGCTCCTCCCGCTCCTGCATTATGCCTTAAATCCCGGAGGTCTCCTCTTTTTGGGCACTGCCGAGACGGTCGGCAGCTCAAATGAACTTTTTTCTCCCGTTGATGGCAAATGGAGGATATTTGCGCGTAAGGAGCTGCCGTCTGCCGCGATGGGCGCGGACGAAAGGCCTTTGCTGCTGTTCTCCCGCAGGGACGACAAAATGTTGCGTAATGGAAAGGCAGGAAAAGGCGCAGAACCGGACATTCCCGGTGTGGCGCAGCGAATTCTCATGGAGAACTTTACCCCTCCCGCCGTGATTATTAATGAACAGGGGGACATTGTGTATATAAGCGGACGAACCGGGAGGTATCTGGAACCGGCTGCCGGAAAAACGAATATGAATATCTATGCCATGGCGCGTGAGGGGCTGCGGATGGAATTGGCTGGAGCTGTCCGCAAGGCAAAGGTACAGAAAACAGAGTTAACCATCAAGGGACTGAGGATCCGGACAAATGGCGATTATCAGGACATAGACCTTACCGTCAAACCTTTCAGAGAGCCGGATGTTCTGTGTGGGCTGCTGATGGTGGTATTCGAAGACGTCGCAACTCCCGCCAAACAGGCAGTGCCAGGCAAGACAAAGGCAATTCCGGCTGCTAAACAAAGCCAGACGGTTAAGGAACTGCAGAAGGAGCTTGCATATACCAAGGAGCATCTCCAAACGACCATAGAAGAGATGGAGACGCAGCAGGAAGAACTGAAATCGGCGAACGAGGAATTGCAGTCAGCCAATGAGGAATTACAGAGCGCCAATGAGGAGTTGACAACGTCCAGGGAAGAGTTGCAGTCAATAAATGAGGAGCTGGTAACGGTTAATAGCGGAATGCACGGCAAGATTGAGGAGTTGTCTCGCGCCAATAATGATATGCAGAATCTCCTCAACAATGTAGAAATTGCAACGATCTTCTTGGACAATGGTCTGAACGTCAAACGTTTCACACCGCAGGCAACAAAGATCATCAACCTGATCCCGACGGATATAGACCGTCCGGTTACGCATATCGTATCGAATCTGAAATATGAATGCCTGGTCGAAGATGTGGAGGCGGTGCTTCATACGCTGATATTTAAAGAATCGCAGGTACAAACAAAGGACGGCTGGTGGCATCTTATGCGTATCCTGCCGTATAAAACGCTTGATAATATTATTGACGGCGTTGTGATAACATTTACCGATATTACCGCCATGAAACAATTAGAGGCGTTGCTGCGGGAGAAAGAAGCAATAATGCAGGAAAAACTCATTGCATGTATGCAATGCAGTGAAGCGTATGCCAGAAGTGTTGTAGATACCGTGCGGGAGCCGCTGCTCGTGCTGGATGCAGAGTTGAGAGTTTTTTCAGCCAGCCGGCAATTCTATCAAACGTTTCAGGTGACGCCTGAAGAAACCGAGAAACGGCTTTTGTATGAATTGGGAAATCGTCAGTGGGATATTCCTGAACTGAGGCGGCTTTTGGAAGAAATTCTCCCGAAAAGCACACAGTTCAATGATTACAGGGTAGAGCACGACTTTCCAGAAATCGGCCGCAGGGTGATGCTCCTTAATGCCCGCAGGATAACGCGGGAGGGCGTGGGCACGCAAATGATACTGCTTGCGATTGAGGACGTCACGGGATGCGATAAGAAGGTTTGAGTGTTTGCAGTTTATAGTTTCGGGTTTGTCGTTTTGCGGCTGGTTGTGGTTGCGGTAGGCTGCGGCTTGTGGCATGCGGCTAAAAATCAACCCGACTCAAAACTCGAAACCAAAAACTGGGGGTGAGGGCATGAAAGAAGACAAATCAAAACAAGACTGGCTTGATGACCTGCGCCGCCGTGCGGAAGAGCTGCTGCGTGAGAAAAAAGGGGACATAACAGGCGTAGATGCCCTTGCCTTGGTGCATGAACTGCAGGTGCATAAGACCGAACTGGAAATGCAGAACGAAGAACTGAAACGCGCATTGCGGGAGCTTGAAGAATCGCGGAACAAATACCTCGAACTGTACGACTTCTCGCCCATCGGATATTTCATCGTCGATAAGCAGGGGACGATTCTTGGGGTAAACCTGTCGGGAGCCAAACTTCTGGGAATTGAAAGGGTCTCTTTGATTAAAAGGCGGTTCCAGCTTTTTGTCAGTGAGGATTTGTGGACGGGATTCAATGCCTTTTGCAACCGGGTGTTCGGCTCCGACGTTAAACAGACCTGCGAACTGCGTCTCGTGCGAAATGATGCTTCTCAACTTTATGCGCATGTAGAAGGCATGGCAATGCGGGATAGCGAGGGGAATATGAAGGAATGGCAAATTGCCGTCGTTGATATCACCGAACGCAAGCAGATGGAAGATGAGAGCTCAAAGCTGAGAGAGCAGTTAGATCACGCACGAAGGCTGGAATCTGTCGGTAAGCTTGCAGGGGGTATTGCCCACAATTTTAACAATATCCTCATGGTAGTCATAGGATATGCTAGTCTGTTGCTGGACGAGATGCAGGAGGCCGATCCGTTGAGGGATTATGTGCAAAAAATAATGAAATCATCGGAGATGGTTGCCAGTTTAACGCAGGGACTCCTTGAATTTAGCAGAAAACAGGTGGCTAATCCAAAACCCGTGTATTTGAATAAGATTGTAAAAGATGTCGAAGACCTTCTTGGGAAGGTTATCAGGGAAAATATCAAACTGAGGACGGCTTTCTGCGATAAAGATTGTGTCGTAATGGCTGATGTTGGCCAGGTGCAGCAGGTCTTGATGAATCTTGTCTCGAACGGATGCGATGCCATGCCCAATGGCGGCTCTCTGTGTATAACCACGGATGTCGCAGCGCTGGAGAGTGAATTTGCAAAAACACATGGCTGCGGCGAGGTTGGTAGGTATGTCCTGTTATCTGTCTCGGATACAGGAGTAGGGATGGATAAGAAGGTAAAAGAGCGGATATTCGAGCCATTCTTTACGACGAAGGAAGTGGGAAAAGGTACGGGGCTTGGGCTTGCGATTGTATATGGGATTGTCAGGCAGCACAATGGTTATATAGACGTAAAGAGCGAGGTCGGCAAAGGCACTACCTTCAGGGTATATTTACCCCTGGCTACATCAGAGGTTTCCGGGACAAAAGTGGAAACGGAGGCATTGCCGAAAGGCGGCACAGTGACGATACTGATAGCGGAGGACGAGGAGTCTGTCAGAAATTTGATGAAAATCGTGCTCGAAAGAAATGGGTATGAGGTGATAGAAGCGGTGGATGGAGAGGATGCGCTGGATAAATTCAGGAAAAACAAGGATAAAATCCAGTTCCTGCTCTTAGACGTGATCATGCTCGGGAAAAGTGGCAAAGAGGTGTACGAGGAAATAAAAAAGATGAAACCCGATATGAAAGTTCTTTTTATGACCGGTTACAGCGATGACATTGTCCGGAAGAGAGACATCCTCAACAAAGGGTTTGACTATATTTTGAAACCAGTTTCAGCGACGGAGCTTTTGGAAAGGGTGCGCGGAGTGCTGGATAAATAAATTGCGGATTTTGGATTGCAGTGGCCGGTTCAATCTTGCAGATTGAACCGGATGGTTTGAATAGTGGCCATTGGTTTAAATCAACCTAACTCAAAACCCGGAACTACAAACTCGAAACCAAAAACTGGAGTGAGGCCATGAAAGAAGACAAATCAAAACAAGACGGGCTTGATGACTTGCGACGCCGTGCGGAAGAACTGTTGCGCAACGGGAAAATCAATGATGTTTATAAGATGTCCGATGCGGATGTCCGCGTCCTTGCCAACGAACTCCAGGTTCATCAGATCGAACTGATGATGCAGAATGAGGAGTTGAAGCGTACCCGTATGGAGCTTGAGGACGCGCTGAAGAGATACTCCGACCTCTATGACTTTGGTCCTGTTGGGTACTTTATGCTGGATAAACAAGGCGCCATTTCCTGGGCAAGCCTGACTGGCGCCGCGCTCCTGGGCATGGAGAGGGCTGATTTCTTCGGCAAACGATTTCAGCTTTTTGTCGCGCCGGACGAACGTGATACATTTCACGCCTTTTACAACCAACTCCTCGAATCGCATGTAAAACAATCGCTTGAATTGACGCTCTTAAATATTAAGGACGAGACTCGATTTTACGCCCATGTGGAAGGCATATCCGTGTATGATAGCAGCAGGAGACTGAAACATTGTCAAATAGCCGTTATCGACGTTACCGCATGCAAAAAGAAAGAGGAAGAGATTCTTCTCCTGCACACGCTTACCTTTGCAATCAGCACGGCCAAAGATTTGCACGATGCGCTGGACATCACACTGGAGAAGGTATGCCATGCGATAGGCTGGATTTATGGAGAGGCGTGGATGCCGGACAAAGAAGGCAAATGTTTGGAACGGGACCACACATTTTATAGCAAGGTGAGCGGCTTGGAAAAATTCAGCGAACTAAGTCAAGGATATCGTTTTCCTCCCGGCGTTGGACTTCCCGGTCGCGCCTGGCTTCAAAAACAGCCCGTATGGGTCTCTAATATTACCATTGACCCCAATTACCCGCGCTCGCAAATTGCGCTGGAATGCGGACTAAGAACAGGGGTTGCCTTCCCTGTCATGGCTGGCGACGAAGTCGTTGCCGTTTTGGTGTTCTATCTGTTTGAATCGTTTGAGAGGGACGAACACCTTGAGGGATTCGTCACTTCCGTTACCCTTCAGCTTGGACAGGTTATCAAGGGAAAACAGGCAGTCGGAGCATTAAAGGAAAGCCATGCCCATTATGAGATGCTGTTTGAAACAAATCCCCATCCCATGTGGGTGGTCGATCAGGAAACCCTTGAGTTCCTTGCCGTGAATCGTGCTGCAATCAACCAGTATGGTTATTCCCGCCAGGAATTTCTTGCCATGACGATTAAAGATATTCGCCCTCCCGAAGACATCCCAAAACTTGTTGATTATCTTACGCTCGAAAAGGCAGGCATTGAGCCAGATTTTGCAGGGGTGTGGAAACATCGCAAGAAAGACGGAACGATCATTGATGTAGAAATTACCAGAAACAGCATATCGTTTTATGGGAGAAAGGCCTTTATTGTTTTAGCGCACGATGTTACCGAACGCAGGCGGATGGAAGAGGAGAAGGCAAGGCTGCAGGAACAGCTTTACCATTCCAGGAGATTGGAATCCATCGGGAGGCTTGCGGGCGGCGTTGCCCATGAGTTTAACAACATGCTCATGTCAATTATAGGGTACGGCAACTTGATATTTACAGAAATGAAAGAAGACGATCCCCTGAGGGATTACGTTCGGAGGATACTCAAATCGGGGGAAAGGGCAGCCGATTTGACCAAAACCCTCCTTGCCTTAGGAAGCAAGCAGGTAACCGCTGTGAAATCCATAAATGTGAATGAACTTATTCGTGAGAATAGAGGCCTTTTATTAGGGCTTATGTGTGAAAAGATAGAGTTTAAGATTCAGCTTACAGGCAAGGATTGTGTGGTAATGGCTGATAACAATCAGATCGTGCAGGCACTGATGAATCTGGCAACCAATGCACGGGAGGCTATGCCCGCCGGGGGAGCTTTGAGCATTAGCACCGATGTGGTGGGAATGAATACCGCATTCATAAAGACTCATGGATATGGTAGAGAGGGGGTGTATGTTGTTCTCTCTGTTTCGGATACCGGCGTAGGTATGAATACAGAGACGCGGGAGAGACTTTTTGAGCCGTTCTTTACCACCAAAGAATTTGGAAAGAGTTCGGGACTGGGGCTTGCGCTCGTGTATGGAATAGTAAAACAGCATGATGGATTTATTGATGTGGAGAGTGAGCCGGGCAAGGGTGCAACATTCAGAATATACCTGCCATTGGTCGAGACGATGTCAGGGGAGGAGAGAACGTCTGTTGCTCTCTCTCTTGGCAGTGAAGGGACAATTCTGGTGGCTGAGGATGATGACGATGTGAGGGAACTTGTAAAAAAGGTGTTTGAGGGATCTGGCTGCACGGTGGTAGAGGCGGAAGATGGCGAGGATGCGATCGTGAAATTTATGGACAATAAAGATGCAATACAGTTTCTGCTCTTTGATGTAATAATGCCGAAAAAGAATGGCAAAGAGGCATATGATGTAATTAAGAAACAGAAACCGGATATTAAGGCGCTTTTTATGAGTGGATATAGTGAGGAGGTTCTCAGGAAAAAGACGTTATTTGATGAGGGATTGGACTTTATTTTTAAACCTGTTGCTCCGTTAGAACTCTTGAAAAAGGTGAGAGATGCGCTGACGAAATAAATTATTTAGATTTGTACGATATAATTCCCGCCCGATATCCACTCATTCCCCATAGTATGATTAAGGGATTGCGCCTCTTGCAGGCTGACAGTATTAAACGTATGAAACTTGAAGCAAGAAATGTTGGAAGTAAGTATGTGCTAAAATTTTTCAGGAAAAAAAGCATATTGTTGTGCCCATACCAGTAAAACCACTGTTTGTAATTCTCCGCACGGCAGCCGCCTTTGGTCTCTTTTAAATGGATAAGCTCTGCCTTCGGATCAAAAACGATTTTATATCCGGCCTTGCGGATGCGCATACAGAGGTCGGTTTCCTCCAGGTGAGCGCTGCCGCCGAAACGTTCATCAAACCCTCCTGCTTTCCCGGCAGCTTCTCTCCGGAATGACATGTTGCAGCCCTGTACATGCTCAATGTACGCCTTTGTAGTTGCCTCAAAGTTGTCCGTGAGATATGCATCCCACCGTCGGATTTTTCCGGTAACTTTATTGCCAGAATCCGAAAAATAATGATGTCGTTTCTCTCTCGGCAGAATGCGTCCGCCGACGCCGCCCACGTCTTGTTCTTTATAATTCTGAAGATGATTTTCTATAAAATGGTGGCTAGGGATAACGTCGTCGTCACAGAAGATAATAATTTCGCCAATTGCCCGCTTTAGTCCGAAATTCCTGGCGCGTGGGAGTCCCTTTGTAAATATTTTGTAATAGTGTATTTGTGTGCTGTGGTTCTTGACGATTTCCATGAGTTCGGTGCATACTTCATTGCTCTGGTCTACCACAACAATTTCTACATCTGCAGGTAGCTGCCCAATAAGGCTTGTAAGGGTGTTACAGAGCAGCTTCCCGCGGTTGTATGTGGGGATTATTATGGATGCTTTTATCATAATGATAGGTTTAAGCGTTTTTCGATCTGAAAAGCCATGTTAATATCGAATCATATAGTAACCAATTTTTTTCATGAAAGCGCCATAATAAATGCGATTAATACGGTTGTCAGCAGTAATGAACAGTTTATCAGAAACGCTCTCGCGCTGCAATTGACAAAAATATTGTGCAAGTTTAGTTGAAAATTTCTTTTGATTCGTGTATATATATATGCGTTAACTCGCCCTGCCATCAAGTGACCATCTACTTGGAAATATTTTACCTGTTTAGTTTCATATGGAACCAGTTAGGCAAAAAATAGACATCGAGAGAGAAGTTGTTTCACATATTCAAATCTACCTGATGAACCTTCTGAATTCACAGGATGTTATATACAATGTAGATGGCGAGGTGGTAAATGAGGTTAATGCCTCTCCGTATTGTAAGACACTCCGTTTTGTAAGCGAGCGAAGGGATTTATGTCAGTGCTACAGCCGGGAATTGTCTAAAAGCGCCATTCATTATAAAAAGCAATTTGAGGACATGTGTCCAGGCGGTCTTACACTCCTTTCAATACCTATATTCCTTGACGAACATACCGTAATTGGCGCACATTGCGCGGTAGTCTCCAATTCACCCCGGTCGAAGTTTACGGTGTATGATATTGCCGAAGAGTTCAATATTGATGCCCATATTTTGTGGGATGCAGTAAAAAAAACACCTCTTATTCCCAAGCCAATCCTGAAGATTGCGAGGGAACAAGTGATTTCAGCTACTGAATTGATGTCAAAGGTACTTGCCCGTATTTACACCCTGAAGCAAAGTGAGGCAACAATGGCAAAAAAATATCAGTCCATTGAGGAGATATTTAAAACTAAAAATATAAGTAAGTAGTCAGTTTTGTTAAATTTATAGCTTGAAATTTTGATTATAAATGCTAAAATTCACTCAATTTGTTTTTGGGTATTTTACAGTACGGTAAGTTTTAAATTTATATTGATTACTGCCCTGCCTTAATAAAATGGGAGGATGTGCATTATGAGAAGTATTGCATTACTGAACCAGAAGGGAGGAGTAGGCAAGACCACGACAACGGCAAACCTGGGTGCCTGCCTTGCAATGCTGGGGAAAAAGGTGCTGGTCATTGATATGGACCCGCAAGCAAATTTAAGTGTGCATCTTGGTGTGGATATTCATACCCTGAAATATTCCGTATACAATATCATCACAGGAGACTGCAAGCCGGACAAAGTTATTTTAAATACCAAAATTCAGGGTCTTGACATTATTCCCGCCAATATAGACCTTTCCGGGGCAGAAATTGAGCTGGTGGGTGTGGTGGGGCGCGAGACGGTATTGAAAGAGTATTTGGGGAGCATGCTCGATCTGTATGATTATGTGCTGATTGATTGTCCTCCCTCCCTTGGTTTGTTAACCCTGAATGTCCTGACATTGGTGCATGAAATATTCATCCCCTTGCAGACTGAATTTTTCGCATTGCAGGGGGTGAGCAAATTGTTAGATACGCATGAAGTAGTCCGGAAGAGATTAAATAAAAATTTGGAGATTTCGGGTATTATTTTTTGCATGTATACAAGTCGTACCCGTCTTTGCAAGGAGGTTATCGAAAAGGTCAAAGAATATTTTGCAGAGGATCAGGTATTTAATACGGTTATCAGAAAGAACGTAAAACTTTCAGAATCACCGAGCCACGGTAAGCCGATTGTCTCTTATGCGCCGAGTTCGCACGGTTCCGAAGATTATATGTCACTTGCAAAAGAAGTCGTGCAGCAAGAAAATAGCAAGAAATATTAATTTATTGAAAAATATAAGTCGTAAATTTGTTGGGAGGAAATATGGGTAAAGACAGTGCGCTTGGACACGATCCCTTGCGTTGGATGAAAATGACGAAGGAAAATAATAAATCATTATCTCCGGATGATGCGAGTGCAACAGGCCGGAATGCCGAAACGATTGAACAGCAGCCGGGTATCCAGTCAGCGCCTAAACAGCAAATGCCCATTCCATCCGGTAGTGGTGAGGTTCGGTTGGTGTCAAAGAAGGTGATGCCATCGCCGGGTAGCGGTGATATACCGAGTAACCCTGAAGCCCCTAAGCCCAGGGTTGTGATTGGACGATTGTATGAGAAACCATCTCCTGAGAAGGCAAAATCAGTCCAGCGTAACGAAAATGAGATTCAGGAGACAAGGCGTTCTGTCGAACCGTCGTTCCCTGCATCCAGGACGATACAGCCCATTAAAAGAATGGAGACAGAAATAAATCGTATTCCTGCCTCTGCCGCCGCAAGCAGCTTTTCCATGTATATTATTGTAGCCTATACGGCGCTTCTGCTTATTTTGGGATATTTTGTATATAGTGACCTTTCAAAACGGACGAGCAGGATAGAGGCTAAGATTCTTGCAATCGAGAAAACCTTGCGGGAAAAGTAGCGGATGATTTAAAATATATTTCCAGGTAAGGTTCAATCATAAAAATATTTTGATATGAGTTGTTAGTGGCGGATTGTTTGAAGACGTCTTAATATTTGATCGTGGCATGTTCGCCGCGAAGTATCTTTATTTCCCCATTTTCCAACTTCATCATCAACCCTCCGTTATTGGATATATCAATGACCTTGCCTGTATATTCCTTTCCGCAATCAGTGATGGTCAATTTCTCTCCGATAGTGATGCAAAATTCCCTCCATCTGTCAGTAATATATCTATAGTGTTCGTTCTTTAAAATTGAATACCACTTGTCTATATCCTGTAGCAGCGCCTTTGCAAGGGAAATACGGTTTATAGGCGCTTTGTTTTCAATGGCGAGAGAAGTTACCGGCAGGCGGGTCTGTCCCGGAAAATCATCTTCGGTGAAATTTACATTTATTCCTATACCAATTAAAAATGTTGATTGTTTTTTAATGCCCTTTTCAAACTCTACTAATACGCCGCCTACTTTTTTCCCGCCAATCAGGATGTCATTAGGCCATTTAATTTCTGCGGCGAGTTGTAAAGTTTCGCGGATCGTTTCTGTAATTGACACAGCCATGGTGCCGGTTAATAAACACAAGTGGTCGGGTTGCATGCTGTGTTTTAGTAAAAGTGTAAAAAGTAATCCCTTGTATTTGGTGCAAGACCATGAGTGGCCGGAACGCCCCCTTCCTTTCGTTTGCTCTTCTGCGAAGATTACGGCGCCGTTTTTAAAGCTGGTATGTGCAAGTTTCTTGGCAGTGTCCATTGTTGAGGTTGCCTGCTCCAGAATAATCACGTTACTTCCAATGATCTTTGTTTTTAATTCCCGTGTGATTTCTTCTGCAATTAAACGGTTGTGTGAATTTAATGTGTGTGCGTCATGTAAACAAGGGTTGGTGCGGTGTTTTACCATTACAACTGATTCTGATATACGGCCTGGCAGTTCTCTCTGCGGACTGGTTGTCCCGTGGAGTTTATGCAAACTGTTAGGGAGATTGCTTTCTACTATTGCTTTTGGCATATGCCTGAAAAGATAAATTTGTGCGATAGATTATTATTGTGTAAATATATGTCATAAGTAATTTAAAAGTCAACACCAAAAGGAGAAATCAATTTTCTTTGGGCTATAGGATGCTTTTTAATAAAAAAACGCCGGCCTTCTGCCAGTATGGCAGGCGTTGTCTGCGGCAAAATTTTTGTGCTGTCACAATGGCATACGGATATAAATATTTTGATGATAATTTTAATAGATATAATAATCTTAAGGTGTTTGTTTTCGGGCTGTTAATGGGTATTGGCGCTTGGTAATTTGTTACGGCATTATGTTTGCTAGTGTTGTTCCTAATCAATAGTTTTCTGATATTTATATTTATTTCGTTATTCCGTTAAACATAGGTTTTGAAAGGAGGTACTCAATGGCGAAGCAGCTAGCCTTTAATGAAGAGGCAAGGGCCGCTATTGCCCGAGGCGTTACAAAACTTGCCAGGGCGGTTAAGGTTACTCTGGGTCCCAGAGGAAGGAATGCAGTATTGGATAAGGGGTATGGAAGCCCTACAGTAACAAAAGATGGTGTGTCTGTGGCGGAGGAAATTGAACTGAAAGACCCTTATGAAAATACTGGGGCCAAGCTGGTGCGGGAGGCGGCATCCAAGACGAGCGATGTCGCGGGCGACGGCACGACGACGGCCACGGTTCTTACTGAGGCTATATTCCTGGAAGGTCTAAAGTGTGTGACGTCAGGTGCGGATCCTATGGCGCTTAACAGGGGGATGCGCAAGGCCATGGATAAGGTTGTAGAGAAACTGAAGGAGACGAGCAAGAAAATCAAGAACCAGTCGGAAATTGCAAGCATCGGGTCTATTGCGGCGAACAATGATCCTGAAATTGGAAAAATGATTGCCGATGCAATGGATAAGGTCGGGAAAGACGGCGTTATTACCGTTGAAGAGGGAAAGAGCCTCGAAACAAGCGTTGAGGTAGTAGAGGGTATGCAATTTGATCGTGGGTATCTCTCTCCCCATTTTGTTACGAATCCCGATTCCATGGAAGTTGAATTCAAAGACCCTTATATCTTTATTTATGAGGATAAGATATCTTCCATCAAGGGATTGGTTCCGTTACTGGAAAAGATAGCAAAGACGGGCAAGCCTCTCCTGGTTATTGCAGAGGATGTGGAAGGCGAGGCGTTAGCCACGCTCGTTGTTAATAAACTACGAGGCACAATTAGCTGCGCTGCCATAAAAGCCCCCGGGTATGGCGACCGCAGAAAGGCAATGCTTGACGATATTGGTATTCTAACGGACGGCAAGGCGGTATTTAAAGACCTCGGCATTCAGTTGGAAAGCATTGATATCCGCGACCTGGGAAGGGCAAAAAAGGTGACAATTGATGCGGATAATACAACGATTATTCAGGGCGCAGGTAGTACGGATTCCATTGCCGGACGTATCAAGCAAATCCGCAATGAGATGGAAGCTACGACTTCAGATTATGATAGGGAAAAGTTACAGGAAAGGCTTGCGAAACTTGCCGGAGGGGTTGCCCAGATATTCGTCGGAGCTGCTACGGAAAGTGAAATGAAGGAAAAGAAGGCCAGGGTTGAAGATGCATTGCACGCCACGAGGGCGGCGGTTGAAGAAGGTATTTTGCCAGGTGGTGGTGTAGCGCTGTTGAGGGCGTCAGAGGTTTTGAATGACCTCAAACTGAAAGGCGACGAGGCTATGGGTGTTGATATTGTAAAGAATGCCCTGTCCGCTCCTGCAAAACAAATATTTAAAAATGCAGGACTGGAGGGATCGGTAGTTGTTCGCAAGATATTAGAATCCAAAGATAAGGCATACGGCTATGATGCTGAGAAGGAAGCATACTGCAATCTGATGGATGCCGGCGTTATAGATCCAACGAAAGTAGCCAGGAGTGCGTTACAAAATGCCGTGAGTATTGCTGGAATCCTCTTAACCACAGAATGTATTATTACCGATATTCCCAAAAAGGGAGAAGGAAAGATGCCGGGTGGCATGGGTGGCGGCATGGGAGGTATGGGCGGAATGGGTGGTATGGGAGGTATGGGTGGCATGGGCGGAATGGGTGGTATGGGGATGTAATTCAAAAATATAAATTTTGATAGTAAGAATTTTATTGTTTATTTTTCATGAGGAGGTAATACAAAATGATCAGACCGTTAGATGATAGGGTTGTTATCGAACCTATGGAAGCCGAAGAAAAAACTCAGGGTGGAATCGTACTGCCTGATACCGCAAAGGAGAAGCCCATGAAGGGAAAGATTATTGCTGTTGGCGATGGGAAAATGCTGGAAAGCGGGAAAAGGGCTGAACTTCTGGTAAAAAAAGGGGACAAAGTCCTCTATGGAAAGTACGCCGGAACCGAGATTACTGTCGACGGCAAAGAATATCTGGTTATGAGGGAAAGCGACATTTTAGCCAAGATTGAATAGTATTAATCAGACTCTTAAGGTTTTTTGATGATTTTAATTTTTTGGAGGTTATAAAATGGCAGCAAAACAGCTAATTTATGATGAAGATGCCAGAAAGTTGCTCCAAAAAGGGATTAAGCAGCTAGCTGATACCGTTCGGGTAACCATGGGTCCTACGGGAAGGAATGTGATCCTGGAAAAAGGATTCGGTTCGCCTTCGGTTACAAAGGATGGCGTTACGGTAGCCAAGGAAGTTGAATTGAAAAATCCCTTTGAAAATATGGGGGCAAAGATGGTTTGTGAAGTGGCATCCAAGACCAGTGATGTTGCTGGAGACGGCACAACAACGGCTACAATCTTTGCAGAGGCTATCTTTAATGAAGGATTGAAGAACGTTACAGCTGGCGCAAACCCTATGGCGGTCAAAAGGGGCATTGATAAGGCTGTGGAAATTGTAGTTGCGGAAATTAAGAAATTGAGCAAGCCTGTGAAGGGGCGCGCCGATATTGCTCAGGTGGGTACTATTTCTGCCAATAACGATTCTTCTATCGGAAATCTTCTGGCCGACGCTATGGAAAAGGTCGGTAAGGATGGTGTTATTACCGTAGAAGAAGCGAAGGGAATTGATACTACGCTGACAATTGTAGAAGGTATGCAATTCGATAAGGGATATCTTTCTCCATATTTTATTACCGATGCGCAGAATATGGAGGTTGTCCTAGAGGATGCCTATATATTAATTCACGAAAAAAAGATATCCAGCATGAAGGATATCCTGCCGTTGCTGGAAAAGATTGCCAGCGGTGGAAAGCCTTTATTGATTATTTCCGAAGATGTGGATGGCGAGGCGCTGGCAACCCTGGTAGTTAATAAGCTGCGCGGTGTGCTGAGTTGTGCGGCCGTTAAAGCTCCGGGTTTCGGAGACCGCAGAAAGGCGATGCTGGAAGATATTGCCATACTGACAAAGGGACGCGCTATTACTGAGGAGTTGGGAATAAAGCTTGAAAATTTGGGCATAGAGGACCTTGGCCGCGCAAAACGGATTACGATTGATAAGGATAACACGACAATCATCCAGGGCGCAGGAAAGAAGGCCGATATACAGGCAAGAATCAATCAAATCAAGAATCAGATCGGGCAAACCACCTCCAATTATGACAAGGAAAAGCTCAGTGAAAGGCTTGCAAAATTGACCGGCGGCGTGGCTGTTGTTAATGTTGGCGCTGCAACTGAGGCCGAGATGAACGAGAAGAAGGCCAGAGTGGAAGATGCTCTGCATGCGACCCGTGCCGCAGTAGAAGAAGGGATTGTGCCGGGCGGCGGCGTCGTGTTTGTACGGGCAATGCCTGCCCTCGATGAAGCGCGTAAAAAATTAAAAGGCGATGAAAAGGTCGGTGTAGACATCATTGCAAAGGTGCTTGCGGCTCCGTTGCGTCAAATTGCTTCCAATACCGGCGCTGATGGTTCAGTAGTTCTTGAAGAGGTGAAGGAATTATCGACCAATATGGGATATGATGCCAATACGGGAAATTACGTGGATATGTTTGATGCAGGTGTTGTGGATCCCGCGAAAGTATCTCGTGTCGCCTTGCAAAATGCGGCCAGTGTTGCAGGTCTCTTGTTAACCACAGAAACCATGATTACTGAGTTGAAAGAAGATGAGGAAGAAAAAGAGATTGAAGGCAGCATCCATTAATCAGGCATTTGTTGAAAATTTGCATAACGAATAAAAGTAAAAAGGCTGCGATGAGTAGCCTTTTTGCTTTTATGCACCCATGAATGTGTTTCCGGAAAACAACCGGCAGTTTTTGCTGTTATTTGCGGTGTATTTAAAACACCCTTGATTTTGTGCTGTTTTATATACTATAATTTTAGCGTTAATAGAATTCCGAACTAATAGTATCTTTTTATAAAATAATAACTTAATATAAAGACGATATACATGGAAGAAGATTATTACCAAGTCCTGGGCGTTGATAGAAACGCAAGCGGGGAAGAGATTAAAAAATCATATCGCAAGATGGCCATGAAATATCATCCGGATAGAAATCCCGGAAATAAGGAAGCCGAACAGATATTTAAGAAGGCTGCCGAGGCGTATGGTGTGCTAAGCGACCCTGATAAAAAAAGACGATACGATCAATATGGAATAGACGGTCTGAGAGGCACTGAATCCCCTGGATATTCCACTATGGAAGATATTTTTGACGCCTTTGGTGATATTTTTGGCGGGGGGAGCATCTTCGAAGACTTCTTTGGCGGAGGAAGGGGACGTGGCAGGGCGGCACGCCGTGGGGCAAGCCTGAAATGTGATATCGAGATCGATTTTAAAGAAGTGGCTACGGGTGTTGAAAAAAAGATTGAACTGACCCGTAGAGAACTGTGTGATACGTGCCGTGGAACCGGCGCACGGGAGGGTACTTCTCCCGTAAACTGTCCATATTGTAAAGGCAGAGGGGAGGTTCAGCAGTCACAGGGATTCTTTACTCTCCGCACGACGTGCCCTAAATGTCACGGCAAAGGCAAGATTGTAGAGTCGCCGTGCGCAAAATGCGGAGGCACTGGCCGCTATCCAAAAAAATCAATCATTTCTATTCAAATTCCAGCCGGTGTTGAGGATGGAACACGGTTGAGGTTGACAGGCCAGGGGGAGCCCGGTGAAGATGGAGCAGTTCCTGGAGATTTGTATTGCGATATCCATGTTACTCCTCATCCGAT
The DNA here is from genome assembly GCA_016188675.1 of Planctomycetota bacterium. GTDB lineage: Bacteria > Planctomycetota > Brocadiia > Brocadiales > Brocadiaceae > Wunengus. Next base: position 11,863 of record JACPHJ010000133.1, on the reverse strand, counting down.
CTTTAAAAGACATGGGAATGATGTTCTTTGTGATGTCCCGATTACTTTTGCACAGGCAGCCCTGGGTTGTACCATTGAAGTGCCTACGCTTACGGGCAGCGTGATTCAGGTGAAGATACCTAAGGGGACGCAGCACAGCGAAGTCGTTCCGATTCGCGGTGAAGGATTTCCTAACATACACGGATACGGGAAGGGCAATCTCCTTGTGCAGGTGATTGCCGAAGTTCCCGCGAAGATGACATCCAGGCAGGAAGAATTGCTCCGGGAGTTTGCGGAATTGGAGAAAAAAAATGTTTCTCCGCGGCAGAAGAAATTTTTTGAGAAAATGAAGAGTATTTTTTAAATGAAATTTTATTTAAAAATGGAACGGTGTTTTATTAGAGAAGGAGGTAAACTCAGTTTGTTATATTTAATAACTGAGAAAGCAATATGCCAACATACGATTATAAATGCAATGCCTGTGACCATTCGTTTGAGTTGTTTCAACACATTACGGAAAAGCCGGTAAAAAAGTGCCCCTCCTGCGGGAAATTGAAAGTCCAGAGGGTGATTGGATGCGGCGGCGCTATTATTTTTAAAGGTTCTGGCTTCTATCAGACAGATTACCGGAGTGAGGAATATAAGTCAAAAGCCAAAAAGGAAACTGAATCTGTAAAACCCGATACAAAAGCCGCAGATAAAAAATAAAAGAAACATGCCAAAAATAAACTGCCCAAATTGTAAAAAGGAGTTTGTCTATCAGAATATAAAAGAATTGCCAAGCTTCCCTTTTTGCAGTGAGCGGTGCAAGCTTATCGATCTCGGAGCATGGCTGGATGAAAAACATCGTATTGAGGAACCAATGACTCCTGAAGCATTGAATCGGATAGAAAAAAAAGGAGGGGAAAATGAGTGAGACAAAAACCGTCGTACACGACTGGCGCGATATTTTTCGCGCCTTTAAGATGGCATTTGACCCCAAGAAGATGTTTCTTGGATACGTTGGCCTTTTGGCGAGTTTGATTTGGTGCGTGGTTGCAGTCGCGTTTTTCTCGGCGCTAAAGTTGGTCAGTACCAATCCTTATGCCTTTATAAAACTTGTCTTATATTCGGCCAGGGAAGGCATACCTCTCGCCATAAAAAATGCGCTGCTGGCGATTATGCCCCTGGATTTCGGGGAATTCGTAGTTCTGTCGGTGCTTGTTTTCGGACTGTTGGTCATCTGGTCATTTGTGGCTGGGGCAATTACACGAGTCGCCTCGCTGGATTACGCAAGAGACGAAAGCGTAAGTCTGGCGGATGCCCTGAAATTTGCCAGGAAAAAGTTCTGGTCTTATTTCTGGTCACCTCTGGTGCCGGTAATTGGCGTCCTATTCTTTGCCTTGTGCAACGTGGTAGGCGGTATGATCGGGCGAATTCCTGTGCTTGGTGAAATAGCGGTGGCATTGGGTTTTCCTCTTGCCATACTTTCCGGGTTTCTCATGGTCTTTGTTGGTGTGATTGGCGCATTGGGATTGTGTTTAATGTTTCCCACAATCAGTACAGAAGGATCGGATGCCTTTGATGCGATGAGCCGGGCATATAGCTACGTACTCTCGCGGCCCAAACAATTTATCTGGTACTGTATTGTAAATACATTGTATGGACTGATCTGCCTGATAATTATTGCATTTGTGGCGTGGCTGATGATGCGCCTGTCCTTTTGTACGGTGGGTTTGGGTATGGGGCAGAAGTTTACGGCGGTTCAGTCTTTTATATTACAAAAATGTGACATTGTCTGCCTCGGATTTTGCAGTACGCCTTCCGCTGAGATAAAAACTACGGCAGTTTCTCTAGATCGCTGGTCACTGAAATTCCTGGCGGGTATGTTAATCCTTTATGTTGGATTGGTTAAACTGGCTGTATGGACGTTTGTAACGACCTACCTGCTTTCAGCGAAGACAATCATATATTTTCTGTTAAGAAAAGAAATTGATAGCACTGAAATAACTGATGTGTATCTGGAAGAAAAGGCAGAAATATCAAAGAAAGAAACCGGGAAACTTTCTTCACCAACAGAAGGTGCTAAAGAGGAACGTTCTTCTGCGGAAGAAGGATACAAACCAAAAGAAGGTGAAGATATTTAATGGTATAGGAATTTTCGTTTTATTCCTGCGGTGTGAAGCACAAAATCCCCCTTAGAAAAGGGGGTAAGGGGGACGAACCTGTTTTCATTGCATTAATATTGCTACATGGTCGTTCAAAATTTTAAAACTTAAATGAAACAATGAATATTCCCGTTGTTACTATTGTTGGCAGGCCAAATGTGGGGAAATCTTCCCTGCTCAACTGTCTTGCAAGACGCCGGATTTCTATCGTAGAACCCACCAGCGGCGTTACGAGAGATCGCGTCTCAACTGAAATCCGGCACAACGATTACGTGTTTGAATTGGTGGATACGGGCGGGATGGGCGTAAAGGACGTGGATGGCCTTACGGAAGATATAGAAGCCCAGATAGAAACGGCGCTTTCCATGGCTGATGTAATTCTATTTGTAGTAGACGTGCGGGACGGCGTGACGCCTTTGGATATTATGGTGACAGAAAAATTGAGACGCCTGGGGAAAAAGATAATCCTCGTTGCCAATAAGGTGGATACGCCGAAGTTTGAATATCAAATGGCAGATTTTAATAAGTTGGGATTTGGCAGTCCGATTCCGATGTCTGCCGTTGAAGGATTTGGACGGTCTGAATTGCTGGACAAGGTTGTCTCTCTTTTGCCGGCGCCGTGCCGGGAATCAGATTCGGCGGAACCCATCATGAAACTTGCCATTGTAGGCAAGCGGAACGCCGGGAAGTCTACGCTCATTAATACATTGGCAAAGGAACAGCGAGTAATCGTCAGTGAAGTGCCTGGTACCACGCGGGATTCGGTTGATGTGCGGTTCGAAATAGAGGGTAAACAATTCCTTGCAATTGACACGGCAGGCGTAAGAAAGAAAAAACAGGTGCATGATTCTATAGAATTTTACAGTATGGCGCGTGCCGAACGGTCTATCCGCAGGGCAGATGTCGTGCTGTTTCTTATTGACGCCACGCTAAAGGTGTCTGAGGTAGACAAAAAACTCGGCGATTACATCATCTCTGAAAATAAACCATGCATCATTGTAATTAGTAAATGGGATTTGGTTCAGGGAGTTGAGACGGGAAAATTTAATGATTATATTTATAAGTGTTTGCCCGGACTTTCCTTCGCCCCGATCTCTTTTATCAGCGCCAAGAATAATGACCACGTTGTGGAAATGATACATCTGGCTTTGGAACTGTACGAACAGGCCAATACCCGTATAACGACTTCTGAATTAAACCAGGCGCTGCAGGAAGCCTTGTCTTTGCACCGTCCGACACGCAAGAAGTCCAGGTCTCCGAGGATTTATTACGCCACACAGGTAAGCGTAGCCCCTCCTACTTTCATTCTTTTTGTTAATGATCCAAAACTCTTCGATAGCGATTACGAACGCTACCTCTCCAATCAGCTCCATAGCAAACTCCCATTTTCAGAAGTTCCCTTAAAATTCCATTACCGGGCAAGGACGAAAGTGCAATTAAGCAACGCCTGATAGAAGCTTTTAGATGAGTAGTTTAAATTAGGCCTTTGGCGGTTTTTCAAGGTAGTGCGGATTTCAGTTCGCTTGCATCCCTATGCGAACTAAAGTTCGCATTACAAATGCGGCTCTGAACATTTAATATACGTCCGTGCTTAATACTATGAATTATTACAAAGGTATTTTCAGGAGCATTAAGGTTCAGCTCATTTGCTATATCTGCCTGGTTACTACCGTCCCGTTGTTGTTCGTTTGCATAGTGGAATATTACAGTAGTAAGAGCGCCATTGAGCATCGGGTGATTGAACAGCTCACCTCTATTGCAGACCTGAAAAAGAGTGAACTAAATAGTTGGTTGGAAGAGCGGCTGACGGATATCTCGGTGATTGCCAGGAATAAAGTGCTTGCCGCTGCCGCAACAAGCCTTTTACAACAAAGGCGCAGACATGAAAATGTCGATCAGTTGATGATCTCGGAAACCAGCCGGATAAATTACAAAAGAGTACTGGAAAATCTCCATGTGCTTAAGGAGTTTTACAAACATTATAACGTTATTTCCATTATTGACGGGGCAAACGGAGAGGTGGTTATATCCACGTATCCTGATATCGTGGGAAAGACCCTGAGTTCGTTTAACAGTTATATAGACGTCCTTGAGGAAAAAGATGTAGCGGTAAAAGATATTTATACCTCTGAACTTACCGACCAGAACTGCATGACGTATTTTTGTCCCGTTCTCATGACGGATACCCTTACACTTGAAAGCAGTGATGTTATCATTGGCGTCATATTGTTAGATGTCAATGTCAAAAATAGCGTTGAGCCATTGATTCATAGCTGGCCTGGAATGGGCAAGACGGGAGAAACACTCCTGGTGAGACGGGAAAGAGATGATATCGTATATTTGAATGACCTTCGTCACAGGCAGGGAGCGGCTTTGAAATTTACAACACCTATCCGCTCCACCTTAGACATTCCTTCGGTTTTAAGTTCCCGCGGGGAAGAAGGGATTAAAGAGTCTAAGGATTACAGGGGTGTGCACGTGCTTTCTGCTTATCGGCATATTCCCATTCCCAACTGGGGACTTGTAGCGAAGCAGGACTTGACGGAGGCATTTGCCCCGGTTGAAAAGCTAAAAAATCGTGTTATCGTGCTGATCTTTTTTTGTATCATCATTGTTATTGCCATTGGTGTTTCATTTGCCAACCGGATTACACAGCCTATATTACAACTGGCGCAGGGTGCAAAGTCCATTGCTTCCGGGAATTTGGATCACCGTATATCAGTCGTTTCGCAGAATGAGGTAGGTATACTTGCCGGGGAATTCAACCAAATGGCGGCAAAACTGAAGGAATCGTACACGAATCTGGAACAGAAGGTGGAGGAAAGGACGTCTCAGTTATTGCGCGCGGAACGCCTTGCAGCAGTGGGCGAACTTGCAGCCGAGGTAGCGCATGAAATCAATAACCCACTGGGCGGTTTGCAGAATTTTGCCAGTATGCTTGAAAGTGAACCGGAAAATGTCTCACAAACAAAGAAATACGCCCCGCTTATGCTCGAAGGACTCAAACGAGTAGAGATGATAGTAAAACGCCTTTTAACCTTTTCAAGGCCTTATAAACTCAATATAACCGAAAACAATATTAACACGATCGTAAACAGCTCACTCGAATTTATAGAACACAGGATTGCGCCGGATCATGTGCTTATTCAGAAAGAACTCAGCGAGTCTCTGCCGCCTGTTTTTGTGGATGCAGACCACATCTCTCAGGCGTTGATCAATATTATCGTGAATGCCCTTGAGAGTATGCCGGATGGAGGGAATTTGGCCATAAAGACAGATGCTTGCAGGAAACATGGAGAATGTGTTACTGTTAGTATTATTGATACCGGGTGCGGTATAAGTGATGGGATTGTTGATAAGATATTCGAACCATTTTTTACCACGAAAAATAAAGAAGGTGAAAAAGGGCTGGGTATGGGATTAGCTATTTCGAAAAGGATTATTGAGGACCATCACGGAGATATCTCTATAGAAAGCAAGATAGGGCAGGGAACTACCTTTTGTGTATGCCTTCCCAGTCGTAAAGAAATTGACTTAGCGAGTTAATTAGTGAATGAAAAATAAAATACTCATTGTTGACGATGAAAAACTTATGCGCGTGTCGCTCGAAGATAAATTAACAAAAGAGGGATATTCGGTCGCTTCCCTCTCAAATGCAGTAGAAGGTGTAAAATTGCTGCAATCAACAAACTTCGATGTGGTAATAACCGATTTACGCCTGCCCAAGATGGATGGGATGGATTTTTTGAGGGAAATAAAAAAGGCATCTCCTGACACAGTTGTTGTTATCATGACCGCTTACGGCTCGATTGAGAATGCAGTTATGGCTATGAAAGAAGGGGCGTATGACTACGTGACGAAACCGTTTTCACTGGAAGAACTCACCATAAAACTTCAGAAGGCGCTCAAACACAAGGACACGATCGCAGAAAACATTATGCTGAAACAGCGCGTCCTCAGCCAGTACGGTTACGATAATATGATAGGAAAGGGCGAGGGGATGAAACGTGTGTTTGAGATTATCAGCACGGTGTCAAACAGGGATACTACCATCCTCATTCAGGGTGAAAGCGGCACTGGAAAAGAACTCACCGCCGGGGCAATTCATTACAACAGCAATCGCAGGGACGGGCCTTTTATAAAAGTCAGTTGTGCCGCATTAAACAAGGAGATACTGGAGAGTGAACTCTTCGGACACGAGAAAGGCTCGTTTACAGGGGCGATAAAAACAAGGCGCGGCCGTTTTGAACTTGCGGACGGAGGTACGATATTCCTCGATGATGTAGACGACATACCTTTGGAAATGCAGGTCAAACTGCTGAGGGTCCTTCAGGAACGGGAATTTGAGCGTGTCGGCGGTGAGGAAACGATTCCTGTCAATGTCCGTGTCATCTGCGCAACCAAAAAAGACTTAAAGAAACTGGTACAGGAAGGCAGTTTTCGTCAAGACCTCTATTATCGGCTCCATGTCGTAACGATTCAGCTTCCGCCTTTAAGGGAGCGGAAAGAAGACATATCGCTTTTAGTAACGTATTTTATTAAAAAATATGCTACACATCAACGTGTCGGTGTTAATGCTATATCTCAGGAGGCGCTTAATTTGCTTTTGTCTTATAACTGGCCAGGAAACATCCGGGAATTGGAAAACGTCATTGAACACGCCGTGGCATTTTGTACATCTGACGTGATTATACCCGGTAATTTACCCAAAAATCTTGTAGAAGGAGAAACCCCCTCAGGAATATTTCCCATGGAACTCTCTGCGATTGATTCCATTGACTTGCAGGAAACTCTAAGTGATGCGGAGAGGAAACTTCTTTTGTGGGCTTATCAAAAGACAAGCGGCAACCAGGTGCGCATGTCGGAGATATTGCGTATACCCCGCACAACACTTCAAAACAAACTCGTCAAGTATAACATAACCAAGACCAATATTTCCGTCGCTGAGCAGATATAGCGTAGAGGCAATGCGCGAATCCAGAGAAAGGGCATAACAAATCACTTATCTTCTTCGTCCTGCTAATGAACTGCTGCATAAGATCTCCTTTCAATTTTTTTGAAATAAATTATCGTTAACGTTCTAATTATTAAGGAAGGGTTGGAATTGGGTTTGAGACCATTACAACCGTCTCTAAATATTTTTTTTCATTCTTTAGCAAGCTTACGTCATTCGTTTGAGTCTGATAACCTTTTTTTGTATATTTGATTGTATAAGTTCCAACCCCTAAAGATAGGTAATAATGGCCACTACCAGATGTGTCTTCACTATAAAGATTACAACCGTCTTTACTAGATATCCCAACTCCAGGCAAACCTTTATTATTAGTATCGTATACATACCCACAAATATCGCCTGCAATCGTTACTTTTGTAACACCACACACAAACAAACTCAAAACCATTAGCACAATCAATTTCCTCATGGATTGTTCTCCTTTTATAAAATTGTCTCTCACACCAAAACTATAATGCGGTGATTCTTAATCCTCAGTAGAAATGCTTTTCGTTTGAAACTGTCAACGGAAGGTAAGCAAAAAAAGCTTTGTATTATCAAGACTTTGCTTTGCCTTTTTAAATAAGCGGGATATTCAATAACTCTCTGTGGTGTGCCTTGTGTGGTCTTCTTCGTTTTAATTGTTGCTTTATAGGTTGGTAATTTTATATCTCAGCTTTACTAAGCATTATAAAGGTTATCAGCCTTAAAACCAACATAAATCCACGAAAATCATTTTACTTTACTTGGAAACATCCTGATTTTCTCCGTGTCCTTTGTGGCAAACTTTTATTAAAAACAAAATTCCTGCCAATGAATCGGCTAGATGATGCCTACATTTAGGCATCGCTAAGCTTTTTGATTATAGATTTTGCCAAGTTTTCATTGATCTCATTATGACGAGGCACTGCTTGAGACTTTTTAATCTTCGGGTTTGTATACCAGTCATGCCGACCACCATGACGAACCAGAATGCAACCCATTTCTTCAAGCAATTTGATCAAATCACGTCTTTTCATTTAGGCAACTGATAACTCCTCAACTTTACGAATATAAGGTATTTGACCCGATTCAAGGTCAACAAGCAAATCTTTCAGGTTTTCTACGAGTTCCTCTTTGCTCATGCCCTGGGTCTGATAATCAGGATACTCGTTGAGGAAACCAATAAAAAACTCACCGTCTTGCCAATAAGTGTATTTAACTGTTTTCATAATTTGAATCCTCACAGTGTTTGAAGAGTAGCATCTTGTTTTGTGATTTTAACATCTCGGATTTTTTTAAAATTCTCTTCCATTCTTGTTTCGCGTAATATTTATTCTGCGACTTACTGCCGAATACATTATACCAAATTGCTCACCTATCTCACGAGAAGATACTTCCCATATTTTTAGAAATAGGGATCAATCCAGATCATCGATAACGATGTTTCTCCGTTCTTTGCAACGTGACATTGCATAATATAAAGCAACTGTATATTCTATAGCACCACTGTCTTGTCATAGGCTTGAATTGTTAAAAATGCCACGAGAAAATCAATAGTAAATCACAAACCAACAGGTTGTCCGAGGATGCAAAACTGTAAATATCCAGCCATTGAGGTACAAGGACTTACGACATGAGAAATCACGAAAGAGTGAATTCTCGGACAACCTGTCAAGGCGCGACCCCAATTATCCACGTTAGTAACTTTAACTAATCGGCTAAAATACAATAACTTCTGTTTTGTGAGTTAGTATCAAACTATTGTTTATATCTAATGCATGATAATGTTGGTCATGTATAAAATGTTTAATTTGATCATTACTAAGTTCATAAAGAGGCTGGACAAAAGTTATTAACAAATTAATGATTTGCAGTAAATTTGAATTGTCTAAATCATCTATATTGAATCTCAAAAAGTAAGATAGCCATGTTTTTAAATTTTCAGAGTTTCCAGTGTAATATTCATTTAAATACTTTGTTAAATAATTTCCATTTATTTCCTCATTAAAATCTTTTGAATTTGTATCTTTTAAATTTTCACCAAAAAGTAACGTTAAAGCTTCTTCTTTAAATGTATAGGCTCTCCCTTCCTTTGATGCCAGAATTATTAAAGCTTTTCCACATTCTTTTTTTGATGAATTAACTTTTTTTATTAATTTCTCAACATTTAATTTCTTATTGTCAATAATAGAATATAGACTATGTGACGCAATAATTAAATCAAATAATTCATGGGCTTTTGCATCATAATCTTCATAATTTGAATTAGTATAAATTGTTTTGTTAGGATCAATATGAATAATTTTATTTAAATTAGTTTTATATCTAGCACTAAAATCGACAGGGTCAATTAAATGAATTTTTTCAATTCGTGTACCTTGCTTTTGTTTTAGAAGTCCTTCTAAAAGATTAGCTGTAAACAAACCATCACCACCGCCTATATCTAAAATAGAGATACTGCCTGTAGTATGCCAATCTTTTAAAAGCAAGACAGCTCCATCAGCATCAAATTTAGGGCAAGAAATTGTAAATTGAAAAATTTCTATTCCTTTATTATTAAAGTAAGAATCCGACCTGAATTTGGGTAAATTTGTCGCAAAGTGTTCCTCTTCAATTTTTTTATTAGGTTTCTTCCAGTAATCATGCATTACGTATTTAGCATCTTTAAAAACTGAAAAATAATCTGAATAATTTTGGAGATTAGTAAACAAATTTAACATGAAATAAATGATTGGAATGCCAGTAATAATAAAAGATATGACTGAAAATTTTTTCGTAAAATCTGAAAATCTGAAAATTATTAAAATACTTGGTATGAACAATAATACTAACCAAAGGAATGATTTGAAAGTAAAGAATCCACCCGCGGAGCAGGTGGCTTTGGGTTAACCCCTAAAAGGGGATGAGTTTGCCATTTGTACTCATTACGCAAACTGTAAGTAATTCCCGTAGTGTGTAGAACTAACAGCGATTCGTTTTCATGCAACC
>JACPHJ010000133.1:0-1733 GCA_016188675.1 Planctomycetota bacterium | reverse complement strand
TACTCAAAATAGAACATCTCATTGGGAAAATACCGGCATGGCGAAACCAGTTCCGTCATACTTATCGAAGGGTATAACTGGCATAGCCGTTGTTCTCTGACCACGCCCACAGGACGTGGTTTTCTACATTATTAATAAATAATTTTACTCTGTTCTAACTCAAAGTTTATATTTGAGAAGAATATTTTGTCTTTTGCAGGATGTTTATAAAAATTTATCTTTACAATTATTTTGGTTTCCAATTTGGAATTATTCATTTAATGTAATAAAAAAATCAAGATATAAATCTCCCTTCCTTAAATTCCTCATAACTTGTTAATTGAAGTTATGAAGGTGATTCCATTACCTCATTATCCTTCGGCCAAGTATTTTATTCTATCTAGCCGGAATCTCCTATACTCCCTTTTTTTTAGACAAAAAGCCTCAAGATAAATATACTCTCCCCTTCTAAACAATCTCGCAGGAATGACTTTCCGGGATGTTAAGCCACTACTTCCTGAGTATTTTAAAAGGATGGGTTTTTTAGCTTCGATGGTGATGTTCAATCTGTTAAAATACTTGACTCGATAGTCTTCCGGCCTCAAGGGATCATCTGGTTTATCTAACCATTTTAATACCTTTTTGTCTTCATCCGACCATCCTTTTTTCCGCAGGAGTTCATATATCAATCGAATCAATCGATATGGTAGTAGAATCATTCTGGGAAGAGGAATGAACATTTTAACGTCCCTGAGACTTTATAAAAACCTAAACTATTAAGGTATGCAGAAAAATTTCTGTGTATCACAATATTTCTGAACTTTTACAGGATTTCTTATTGTTCCTTATAATTACTAAATTAGTTGGTGTCAAGGGAAATTTATGAATAAGAGACCTAACCCGACCGCGTCAGGAAAAATGTAAAAAGGAGAAAGGGGGAAAATGGGGGAGAGAAGAGATATTAAAACTTTTATTATAAACAAAATTCCTGCCAATGAATCGGCGAGATGATGCCTACATTTAGGCATTGATCTAAGCCTAGTGTTTTCAATATCTAACATAGAATTAATCTGCTAAAAGAAATCCACAGGACTTACTCCGGTCAATTTAAAAATGTCATGTGTCTTACCAAAAATATAAAAAGACAGGCGTTGGTTTGTTTAACTTGTTATTTTTCAAATGGTTATAGAGGGGCATGTTTAAGTTTGATATAACTTGGCACTCTCATTGCTCTCTTTTTGGCTGGTTATAGAGAAAATTAAAGACCAAAAACAATAAATCTTAAACTGAAAGGGGGTGAATGGGGAAGAATAGTCTTGGGAAATGAAATGCATACAGGAGCAGAGAGATGGTGGATTTTTATATCTGTGTGGGGCTTATCGTTGGATTTGCAATATTTTATGTAGTGAAGGAGGTTTAACATGTTTACTAAAACTTTAAAGATCGGTTTGATAGCCGTCCTTGGTATAGCCGGGGTGGTGACGACTGGTCAGTTGATGGCAGGAACGCCGCAGGTAGTGGCGACGATTCAGACGGGTCCGGAGTGGGAGCCGCTTCCAAGGGCCGAGCCATTGACGGTGCCAGAGGTACATTACAGGGTAAAACACTCACCGTACAAGAGTGAGTTGGTGAGATATGGACAGTTCCAGTTTAACGACGCATCCTGGGGGTTGCAGGGTGAGTATGCATGCGCCAGTTGTCATTACGAGAGGGGCCAGACGACAGGGTTGATCTGGGATCTCGGAGACGAAGGA
>JACPHJ010000132.1 GCA_016188675.1 Planctomycetota bacterium | reverse complement strand
CGAGTACATGTCCTTCAAAGGGCTTTATAAAGATTGGAGACGAGATACTCTATTATCCGGAAAAAGACGATGCCGCCAATACACTGGGAACTTCCTCGAAAGGCTGTATCAGGGGGAGTTTTAATACAAAGGCAGTCTCCGCAAGTGCTGGAACTGCTGTCATCATTCCCTTTGTGGTGAGGAAAGAAGATGGAGATGTTGCACTTTATTCGGGTGCTACGTCTGCTACCCTTGATTGGTCGGGAACGGTGAATGGTCATGAGTGTTCCACATCATTCAAACTTTTAAAAGATCAGGTGACAAGTAAAACTGTGGATGAGTGGGCGGCGCTCTGTAAAGTGAACGCTGACACTATCCAGACTCTGGCTGATGAATTGTCAAGCGGTGATAAAAAAGCATGCGCTGAAGCATATAGAGGCGCCTGGGGGCACACAAATGGTTACCAGACTTCACGGGCTGTAAATATTTTAAATACCATTCTCGGAAGGGTTGACAGAATTGGCGGATACTGCACTTCAAAACGCTTTGGTGGAAAGGATCCATCCAAACCAGTATCAAGCGGTTTGACGAGCGGCGTGAGGATCGACAGAGCAAGTTCAAAATATGAGGGAACACTCGCAACACCAACAAGGCAGTGGTACCCTGTCGCAAGCGTAGTCAGTCAGGAAGCCATTCCCAGCATGGCAGCAGGTTATCCTTATAAATGCAAGGCATTGATGTTTTATATCCATAATCCCGCATACACCCAGCCAAATACCCAGGGAGTAAAGGATGCCCTGACGAAGAAGAATGGTAATAGCTATGCAATTCCTCTTGTTGTTTCTTGTTCTATCTTCATGGATGAAACGGCAGCCCTCTCTGACTATATTCTGCCTGATAGTACATATCTTGAGAGATATTCATTACCCTTTACGAGCTATCCAACACTCAAAACAAAGGCCGCTACGATAAGAAGACCGGTAATTGGTTCATATAAAGATATTACCGTCGAAGGCAGGTCAGCAAGGGTTTATATACCCGACGGCAGTTCACTGGATGGCTCGTCCTTTGGCAGCGTAGACGAACTGCTCGAAGCCTGGAGCGGGCCGATGCCCTATGACGAACAATTGATTCAGATGGCAAAGAAACTTACTATTCCCAATTTTGGCGCTGATGGAATGGGGACGGGTAAGAATCTCGACACGGCCTATCAATTCTGGGATGAGACATTAGCCCTCGGCGATTTTTCCAATGGCCTTGGCGACGAAGGCGCATCAGGGTCTCCCGGAGATAGCACAGAATCATACATGACAATGGGCGGCAGATGGGAAAATCCGAAACAGGTTGAAGACCTCAGCGCATCCGGGTGGGCAAAGAACCGGTACGATGACTTAATCAGTATTTTCTCAGAGAAGGTTGCCCATAGTAAAAACGCACTTACCGGCGAAGAATATTCTGGCATTCCTGCCTGGGAAAAGCCTAATATTGGGCTAAAAGGTGCGGAGTTTGAGGATGCCGGATATGATTATACCATGAACACCTATAAGAGGGCATGGCACGTTCAGTCAAGGTCTACAAGCAATGAATGGCTGCTTGAACTCCAGCCGGAGGGGTTCATATATCTCAACTTATCTGATGCATCAAGTCTTGGTGTACTGACCGGTGATACAGTCAAGGTGGCGTCACCTAATGGGCAGAGTACCGAAGGTAAAGTCAGGGTAATCAAAGGTCTCAGGCGGAAATCAGTGGTCATTGATTTTCATTTCGGCAGGGAATGGTTTGGCTCGAAACCATACACGGTTGATGGGGAATCGTCGGATTATGACTCCAAGATTGGTGTTGGCCCAAATGCAAATGTGTTGCAGAGAGGGGAACCGGATTTTTCAGATATATGCCTTACAGACCCCATTTCAGGCCAGGCATGTTATTACATAACAAAAGTAAAAATCGGAAAAACGTAAGAAAAGAATTCTAAAAGCTTTTTCTTGTGACTCTGTGGTTAAAGAATGGAGGCTTTGAAAGATGGGCCAATTAGGTTTTAAAATAAATCTCGCAAAATGTGTCGGATGCAGGGCATGCGCTGTGGCCTGCAATGCCGAGATGAACACTGTTAAAGGGGCACGATATAGAACGGTTATTGAAAAACAGGGAGGCACCGAGGAAGAACCAAAACGCCTTTTTGTCACCATGTCGTGTTTTCACTGTGAAGAACCAGCGTGTTTGAAATCCTGTCCGGTCGACGCTATAACCAAGGATGAAAGTTTTGGTATTGTCCTCATCGACCAGGATAAATGCATTGGTTGTAAATATTGTGCCAAGGTATGCCCGTACGGAGCCCCAAGGTTTAATGAGAGCACAAAAAAGATGGAAAAATGCACCTTTTGTGTTCACAAAGTACTCAATGAGGATAGAAGTGCCCTTACAGGTTTGAAACCGGCGTGTGTAAATACATGCATTGGGAAAGCCCTTGATTTTGGAGAAAATGTTGGCAACACAGGAACTACTCCTGCAGAATTCGCCTCAAGGGATTACACCAATCCTTCTGTTACCTTTGATTGGGGCTGGATTGAACCGTGGTAGATGAATACACAGGGGTTGTCCCAAAAGTCCGCAAACCATACAAAAGGTAGGGGCTGAAGATTTTCAGCCCCTACATATG
>JACPHJ010000143.1 GCA_016188675.1 Planctomycetota bacterium | reverse complement strand
CGGACAGGCAAAACCATTTTGTCCTACCCCAAAAACTAATCGTGTTTGGATAGAACAATGTTTAAAGGATGTCGGAATGTTTGATATGAGAAAGAAATTATTTTCTGAATTGTCAGGTGGTCAGAAACAGCGGATACTCATAGCGCGTGCATTGGCTACAAGACCAAATGTTTTGCTGCTGGACGAACCCATTACAGGGGTTGATGTCTTTGCCCAAAAAAAGATCATAGAGCTTATCTCCGATTTACACAAAAAACGCCAATTAACGATTATGTTGGTTACCCATGAGGTTCATCATATTCCAAGCTGGGTAAATAAAATAATCCATATTCATCACTATAAAGTCGTGCTTGGCTCACTGGAAGAGATAATTTCTTTATCAAGGATAGATGAAATACTAACTTAGGGATAATTATAAATGGAACAACTATTCGAGATACTTAATCCACATTTTCTTTTGAGAAATGCCTGTTATGCAGGATTGATCGTGGGATTTGTATGTCCGCAGGTCGGCATATTTTTTGTGCTGCGCCGTATGGTTTTATTGGGCATAGCCCTGCCTCAGGTGTCAAATGCGGGGATTGCCTTTGCATTTTTATTACATACCCTCGGATGGCATTTTTTCCCGCACATGGAATCCGAGAAGACGATGGCCTTGACGGGTTCGGTCGTTTTTGCGCTCATTGCTATCTTTACTCTGGCTATCCTCGAACGCAAGCAAAAGGGGTTTACAGAAAACCGGATTGGGTTTACCTATGTGCTTGCAGGAGCAGTTTCTATATTGTTTGTGTCCTGGAATCCATACGGACAAACAGAGGTGCTTTCCATGCTTAGAGGAGAGATTGTTTCCATCCCCGATTTCTATTTATGGTCAATGCTTGCCATTTACGGGGCAATCTTTATCTGTATAATCGGCTTCCATCGTAACTTTGTCTTAGTATCATATGACACAGATATGGCAACCACCTTGGGCAAGAAGGTTATCTTGTGGGATATTATGCTCTATTTGATTATCGGCATAGTTATCTCCTTTGGAGTAATGACCGTTGGCCCGTTGGTCATTTTTGGTTTCCTGTTGATACCACCAATTGCGGCGAGAATGGTAGTTCGCGGTATCCTCCCTTTCTGTATCGTTTCATCCGTCATAGGTACCGCCGCATCTTTTATTGGTTTTTACATTTCATATCGTTTCGATCTTCCGACCGGCCCTACAGACATAACAATCCTCTGCATAATATTTGTATTCCTGTATATCGGGAAAATTCTATTTAGATTGAAAAGATAGGTTGAAAGATATCCATCCACCGTTATAATTAACCAATGTACGGAAGAGTAATACTGTTTTATAATAACTCAGTTTGTATTTCAGAATTAAACCAAAGGAGAGGTATAGTGAATCGTATAAAAATTTTAAGCGTGGCAACTGTATGCAGCGGCTTATTTGTATCTTTATTGAATTCAACACATTGTTTTTCTAACGAAACGGCTGTTACGGGCGAAAGTACGAATAAAACGAAAAAAGATAGCCCGTCTAACCATCTTGATTTTGCGAATGAACAGTATAAACAGGGTTTAAACTATGCGAAATATGGCCTTTATGATGAAGCTATTGAGATGTACAAAAAGTCCTTGGTTTTAGAACCTAACAATACTGATGCCTATAAAAATATGGGTATTGCATACGCACAAAAGGGCATGCCTGACAATGCCATCGAGGCATTTCTGAAGGTTATAGAACGAAAACCCGAAGACTTTGATACGCATTACAATATGGGAGCGGCATATTTTGATAAGGGCGCTTACGACAAAGCCATTGAAAGCTTTAAAAAAACCATTCAAATAAAACCTGAGTATAAATCCGCTTATTTTCTATTAGGGATTGCATTTGCTAAAGTTGGCAAGTATGACGATGCAGTTAAGATATTAAAGAAACGCATAGAATTTGACCCAAATCTTGCGATGTCCTATTCTAACCTGGGCATCGTATATTCAATGAAGGGATCGGATAAAGAGGCGCTGGCTGAATTCAGGAAGGCGCTTGAAATTGACCCGAATCATGAGAACGCCCTTTATAACATAGCCCTCCTGTCAGATAAAACAGGAAATATAGATGAAGCCATCCAATATTACAACAGAACGGTTGAAGTCAATGTAAGTAATTCAGACGCCCAATATCGTCTGGGAAAAAACTACATCAAGAAGAAGCAATACGACGATGCAATCAATGCCTTCCAGACGGCTGTAATGTCGGACCCATCCAATATAGAAATTTATAATGACATTGGCAACGCCTACAAGGCAAAAGGCATGGCAAAAGAGGCCGAGGGCTATTTCTCACTGTACAAGAAGCAATCTTCAAAGACTAAAAAAGCAAAATAGTAGTGAATTTGTAGAGACAGGTTTCAAACCTGTCTCTACTTTGCGGTAAATTACACCGCTCAATACTGGCTTCGTATTAAAACATTTCCGCCAATTTTTTAGAAATCACGGCAAGATTTTTATCTTTGGTCAGGAATTCAACCTCATTTGGATGCACTTTTAAGTCAATAAGTATTTCCTTTATCTTTTTCCATCCGGATTCCAGCTTTTTCCCGTTCGTTTCTATATATAAATTTGATACTAACTCCCCTAACTTTTGTATCAGGCGCAGGTCTTTGTTATCATAAAAATTCCTGATAACCTTTTGTTGGTAAGGGGTGTATCCTTTCTCTTCATTCTGACTCATGTAATCTCCCCAAATTGTTTTTTTAAGTTTAAGCATTCCATACTGCTGGCAGCGCAACCGTTTCTGTTGCGCAAGCAATAATTACATCTGAATTATATGTGAACATATCAAAGGTGTCAAAGCAACTTTTGCCGATGCAGCCATTCCCATGCGCAGTATTCCTTCCTTGACGTATATAAAATTAAGGATATAATCCACGAAAACCCGAAATATGTTTAACGCTGATTCAATGCAGGGGTTGAAGATTTTCAATCCTTGCGTACTCTAATAATCATTTTAAAAGGAATGGTATATTTATGCTAAAAGAAAAGATTGGATTTATTGGCGGTGGAAAAATGGGAGAAGCCTTGTGTAAAGGTATTATTAATGCCGGTCTGAGCAAGGCAGAAAATATCATGGTTAGCGATGTGGTTGTAGAACGATGCCAATTTTTAAGCAAGGAAATCGGCGTAAAGACCACGCAAAGCAATAAAGACGCTACAACCTTCGCTGATGTTATTATATTAGCCGTAAAGCCTCAAATGATGGGCGATGTGCTTGATAAATTAAAGAATGAGATAACCACTCGCCACCTGGTTGTGTCCATTGCTGCGGGTATACCGATACGATTTATCGAGTCCAAACTTCAGGCAGGCGTTCGTATCATCCGCGTTATGCCTAATACCCCATGTTTGATTGGTGTTTCTGCGACGGCCTTTGCCCTGGGTAAATCTGCTACCGATGCGGATGGACAGTTGGTGCACAACCTGTTTAACGCCGTCGGAAAGGTATTCCGGCTTGATGAGAAGTATCTTGATGCCGTAACAGGTCTGAGCGGAAGCGGTCCCGCATACGTCTATATGTTTATCGAGGCATTGTCTGATGGGGGGGTCAAGATGGGATTGCCAAGGGATGTGGCTACCATCCTCGCTGCGCAGACCGTGATGGGTGCGGCAAAGATGGTGTTGGAAACAGGGCAACACCCGGCGCAGTTAAAGGATGCCGTGACGTCTCCCGGAGGCACAACCATTGAAGGCTTAAGCAAGTTGGAAGATTACGGGTTCAAATCGGCCATTATAAATGCCGTAGAGGCCGCTACTCTAAAATCAAAGAAATTAGGGGAATTGTTATAATCTTCGGACACAGATGAGTACTGATAAACACGGATTAGTTACCCACCCCTGTATCCCCTCCCAGGAGGGGACTTAGGGGTGGGTTGGAAATATCCGGTGAAGCCATAAGGGTGGGCAGTAGCCACCAATAAATTTTCCATATTCCAGAAAAGGAATCCATCCATGCGGATAAATACAATAGACAAATGTAAGATTGATCTGGCAGTAAACACCATAAGGACGCTTTCAGCAGACGCCGTAGAGAAGGCGCAGTCCGGCCATCCCGGACTCCCTATGGGATTTGCCGATATTGCATTCGTTATATGGATGCAATTCCTAAGATTTAATCCTGAAAATCCTCAGTGGCCAACCCGTGACCGATTCATCCTGTCGCCAGGTCACGGTTCCATGCTGTTGTATTCGCTCCTTCACCTTTTTGGCTATGATTTATCTATAGATGACATAAAACAATTCAGACAGTTTGGAAGTAAGACGCCTGGTCATCCCGAATATGGCCATACACAAGGCGTGGAAACCACCACCGGTCCTTTGGGACAGGGTTTTGCCAACGGCATCGGTATGGCGCTGGCCGAAAAAATCATGTCAGATAGATTTAATAAAGGGGGAGTGAAAATAATCGATCATCATGTCTATGGCGTTGTGAGCGACGGCGATCTCATGGAAGGAATAACCTCAGAAGCCGCATCGTTTGCGGGACATCTCGGCCTTTCCAACATTATCTATATATATGATTGCAATCAAATTACGATTGAAGGCAGCACGTCCATTGCCTTTACGGAAGATGTGGCAAGACGGTTTGAGGCTTATCACTGGCGTGTTTTCAAGATTGACGGACATAACCATATTGAAATTGCCGAAGCTATCGAGTCAGCACGAAATGAATCAGAAAAACCTTCACTCATTATTGCCAGGACCCATATAGGTAAGGGAAGTCCCAACAAACAGGATACAGCATCCATTCACGGCGAACCGCTCGGTACGAAAGAACTTGAATTGACAAAAGAAAATCTTGGTTGGCCTAAAGACAAGACCTTTTACATCCCGGATGAAGTAAAGCAGCTTTGCCAGAGTCGTGTAGCCGAGCTAAAAGAAGAATATGAGAACTGGCAGACACTGTTTAAGAAATATATCAGAGAAGACACAAAAATGTCTCAATTGTGGGATTCCTACTTTAAAAAGGAGATTCCTGCCGAGCTTGAATCTGAATTATTGAAAATTATCAAGAAAGATACGATAGCCACACGCACAGCTTCAGGCGAGATGATGCAGGTGATTGCACAGCAGGTATCCTGTTTTATCGGCGGTTCTGCCGATCTATGCCCATCTACAAAGACCTACATGAAAAACTTCCCTTCGATTGACAGAAATAAATTCGACGGAAAGAATATCCACTTTGGTATAAGGGAGCATGCGATGGGTGGGATTTTAAATGGACTTGCGCTTTATGGCGGTATCATTCCATTTGGCTCTACTTTTTTGACATTTTCAGACTACATGAGGCATTCCATTCGACTCGCTGCCATGATGAAGATACAGGTAATCTATGTGTTTACCCATGATAGCATATTTCTTGGTGAAGACGGACCAACCCACCAGCCCATTGAGCATCTGCCATCACTGCGATTAATTCCTAATCTGCTTGTAATAAGGCCGTCAGATGCGACAGAAACGGCTGCTGCGTGGGTAACGGCTTTGAATCATAAAAATGGTCCAACGGCATTAATTCTATCCCGTCAGGATATGCCGGTAATTAACCGTTCAATGTATCCATCACAGTGCAAATTGAACTACGGCGCTTATATCTTGAAGGATTCAGATGGTGAACCCGATATCATCCTTCTGGCATCAGGTTCAGAGGTATCCATTGCCCTTGAAGCTACGTTGAAATTGCTGGAAAAAGGAGTTAAAGCGAGACTCATCAGCATGCCAAGTTTTGAACTGTTTAGACAAAATTCCAAAGAATACAAAAACAACATCCTTCCGCCCGCATGTATAAAACGAGTGGCTATTGAAGCCGCTGCAACATGTGATTTGTATGAATTTGTCGGGTTAGACGGACTCGTTATCGGAATAGACCGTTTCGGCGCTTCAGCGCCAGCAAAGACGTTAGCCGAACACTACGGCTTCACGGCAAAAAATATTTTACATGAGATCAATAAAAAATGGGGACTATAAATACCACAGAGGCAATGAGGGCACGGAGAAAAGTGAAGGAATTTAAATTTACTGTATAGGGATTTTCATTTTATTCATGCGGTTTTTAGGGTGGTGTGAAACGTAAAATCCCCCTTTGGTAAGGGGGACTAACTTGAAAGTCCCCTCTCAAGAGGGGATACAGGCAATACTGTTCGGCACAATGTTTGAGGGTGTGAACACCAATGAATCATCACCTCACCATCGCCACATCCAGTGAAAATATTTATGGTTTTTTCCAATCCCCTCTATTCCACTATAACAAAAAGAATTCTTTAAACAGT
>JACPHJ010000134.1 GCA_016188675.1 Planctomycetota bacterium | reverse complement strand
GACCATATCCTTCGCGTGGCTTCTTTTAAATAAGGATACGTATCTGAAAAGTCCTGGATAGAATCAAGGGGTTCCAGCGTTGCAGGATTGAAGTTACTTGAAAATCGAACGTTCGTTTGATTGATCAGGCGATATTCCAAACCCAGGGTGATTACATTTCCATCAAACAGTTCATAATCAAACGGAATTTCTGTGCCAACAATTTTTTGAATCACCTTGCCGTTACCAATGAACCCATCGGGATAGGTATTAAGCTTGTCATAATTCCCATCTCCATCCGTATCCAGAGGTAACGTTACACCCTCTGAAAACGATTCGATGTAAGTGTTATTATCAAACTGATCATAATAGACCCTGGGCTTAAAAGTAAGTCTTTCCTCAAAGGTCTTCTTATACCCTGCCTCGCCGAACACGTAGTTACTTTCTACATCAGATTCGTCGTTTAAGGCATACTGGGGGCCGATAAAAGGGCCTCGGTTTCTATTACTATACCATCCTTCAAAATAAACATCTTTGTAAACCGCCTTCAGGTTTAGGTCGTATTCCTGCCGCCCATCCTGCACCCTCCCCGGGGCCTGCGAGACCTGAGAAAAACCAAAAGAAGAAAGGGCGTTGTCAATCCCTGTTTGATTATCACTCTCAACGATGCCGTCAAAACCACCCGACTGCCTGTAATGTACCATTCCCGAGACTTTAATCTTCCCATACGTCTTCCCAAATACGATATTTTCGTCATACGTGTCAAAGCTTCCGTAACCACTGCTCACCTTTACGCCGTCAATATCCTTTGCGTCTTTAGTAATAATATTAATAACCGCCGTAAATGCATTTTCACCATACATAGCAGACCCAGGACCCCGAATGATTTCTATCCTCTTTAT
Source organism: Planctomycetota bacterium (assembly GCA_016188675.1). Classification (GTDB taxonomy): domain Bacteria; phylum Planctomycetota; class Brocadiia; order Brocadiales; family Brocadiaceae; genus Wunengus. The sequence goes on along the minus strand of JACPHJ010000134.1, from coordinate 1,484 downwards.
ATTTTCTACCGGGAAATCGTCAAAATTGCCAAAGGCTCCGCCCCGTAAAGGATTATTTATAAAATGTCCATCAAGCATTACCCTTACCTTGTTTGCACTCTCAAGACCACGCACGGCAGGGATTACATCCCCAAAATCCGCCTTCTTCAAAATTTCAAACCCAGGTACCGTCCTCAAAATCTCAGCAAAAGTACGATAACCCAGATTCTTAATTTCCTCATCAGTTATTACCGTAACAATACTTGGCGCCTTACTGATCTGTGTCTCATGCCGTGTGGCAATCGTCACCTCTTCGTCAAATCCAAACCAAATGGCCTCGGTCGAAATCCCATCTGCCACCGCAACGTCCATAGGCGGTTTCTTCTTACTATCAGTATCGAAAGACGTGTCTTCAAGACGAGTCGTTACCGTGTCCTCTGCAAAAGTGTGGGATAAATCTGGAGAAAAGATGGTTTGCAAAATACCTATGGACAGGAAAAACAGAAGTCGCCTATTGGGTGTCCGTTTAGTCATACTGGATACCTCCTTGCTTCACGGCGCATGTCTTAGATCAATTGCTAGCGAGGCGAAGCCTCAGACCGATAAAACATTGAAACCACAGATTCCGCTGATTACACAGAAAAAAGATACCAATAATCTGTGTAATCTGTGTCTTCTGTTGTTACGTTTAAAAACTTGACTCATTTGTGAAGATAAACCGCAGATAAAGTTTTTAATGGTCTTCTAAGCACGCAGTCTATGGCAGGAACCTGAATTATTCCTGCTTAATTTACGCCATGTGTTAAAAGCTGTCAATTAAAAAATATTTTAACAACTATCAGTCAAGTTAGAAAGTCCCCTCTTGGGAGGGGATTTAGGGGTGGGTAAGTCGGTAATTCGTTGGGATATTCACTGAAATTTCACGACCAAGGAACCCACCCCTAACCCCTCCCAAGAGGGGAATAATCCATGCCACCCTGTAACCCGCATAAATAAAATGAAAATTCCTATACAATCAAGTTATTTCCTTCCCAAATCAAATCTGTCCGATTATAAATTAACCTTGCATTTTTATTACTGTTTGGATAATTTAAGTAAAAAATGTTTTAATAACTAAATTGCTTACCTTTCTTATCCCGAACAAGTCGGAAGTGTAAAATGAAAAAGTCAAAATGCAAATTTTAAAATCACTTTTGCATTGTACATTTTCTTTGCTAAAAATGTCAAAATTTCACTGTTTAGAGACGTATGACCTTTATCATTGAAAACCTCAAGGAAGCCGATGTTGCAGCGGTTGTAAACCTCTATCATCTCATTATTGACGAATTACACGCCAAGAGCCTGGAGGTGGAACGGTTGCACTTCAAGGATATTTACCCTGTGGAAGAAGTTAAAAAACGACTGGATAACAAGGATTGTGTGTATCTTGTTGGGAAGGAAGACGGCACGGTGGTGGGTTTTGTATTTGCGTGGGTCTCGGAGGGCGTAGGAAATTTACACTGGAT
>JACPHJ010000137.1 GCA_016188675.1 Planctomycetota bacterium | reverse complement strand
GGACTCATGAAGCCTGATAAGGGTGACATTATACTGCTGGATACTAACGTGACACAGATGAATGAAGAAGCATTGATTGAGTTACGAGAACACATAGGAATGTTGTTTCAGGGGGCAGCATTGTTTGATTCACTTACGGTATTCGAAAATATTGCATATCCGCTGCGGGAACATCTGAAGCTAACAGAAAACGAGATTCAGGAGCGGGTAGCTGAAAAACTGCAAGTCGTGGGCTTGAGTGGCATTGAAGAGAAGATGCCGGACGAATTGAGCGGTGGGATGAAGAAACGGGTCGGGCTGGCAAGGGCAATAGCCACTGAACCAGAAATTATCCTGTACGACGAACCCACGACTGGATTGGACCCAATGACTGCCCAACGCATCAACGATTTGATTATCGAATTACAGAGAAAATTGGGGATAACTACTATCGTAGTAACGCACGATCTGCACTGCGTGAAAACCGTTTCAGACCGGATTGCCATGCTCCATGAAGGGAAGATTGTTGCAGTTGGGACATGGGAAGAACTTGTAACCTCGAATATTCAGGTAGTACAGGATTTTATCAGCGGTAATATTTGTGTGTAGAAGGGGCTTTTTATGACAAAAGAACAAATAGCTGAATTAAGGGCGGGAATCTTTACACTGATAACACTGATAGGATTTGGCGCTATGGTATTCATTCTCGGCACCCAGAAAGGGTACTTTGAACCTCAAATTACGTTAAAAACAAAATTTCTGAATGTGTATGGATTGCAGGCAGGCGCTCCAGTACGATTTATGGGCGTAGGAATAGGGCAGGTAAAAGGCATCATTTTACCCAGGGAATTGCCCTGTGCAGAAATAGAGGTTTTACTCCAGGTAAACAAATCGGTTCAGAAAAATATAGCGCGGGATTCTGTGGCTACTATAAAATGGTTGAGCTACGTAACGGGAGATTCTTATGTGGAGATCACATCTGGCGCGTGCCTTGAACCCATTGTGCAGGATGGGGATTTCATAAAAAGCGCAGAACCAATTAATTATACCACAGTTATTGAGAGTGGACTCGGTATCATTGAGTCATTTTCAAAGTTTTTTAAAAAGCTGGATGAAAGCGGTTTTGTAGAATCACTAAGCAACGTATCGGTATCACTTAACGAAAGCGTAAAAACCTTCCAAAAAGGAGAAGGGCTGCTCCACTCCCTGATTTACGACCCTAAAGGGAAGCAACTCATGGAGAATCTGGTTACCACCTCTGAATCTCTCAAAAAGATTACAGTTGAGATTGAACACGGGGAAGGCACCATTGGCGCCCTGATAGCAGACACAACCCTGTACGATAATCTCAGTAGACTTCTGGGCGGCGCTGAACGCAGCTTTATCCTGCGGAGTTTGATTCGAAAGAGTATTGAGAAGGGTAACGGAGAAAAATAAACAATTCTGCACCTCACGAAATCTCTCTTAATTTTATGTGAATATATTTACAAATAAAGGTTTTCCAGATGTGATAACATCTGAGGTTTACTTGAACCTTTTAATAAAGACATGAATCTCCCCGTCTGCTTCTTCAATACCAAGCAGTTCATTTCCTGTGGTGTTGCACCAGGAAACGATATCTTTCTTGATGCCTTCGTCTGTGGCTATAATTTCAAGTACCTTGCCTATCTCAATCTCCTTGATTTTGGTTGCTGTTTTAAAGATAGGCATAGGGCACATGAGGCCGTAACAATCCAGAGTATAGTCTGCTTTCATAACGCTAACTTTCTTGTACAAACACAATTTACAAAGTAATCAGATTTCAGTGCCCGTGATGTTCGTCGTGCGCATGTGACTTCTTTTTCTCCAGTCCCTTGCCAGTTGTTTTCTTGAGATAGTCATCAATGGCTGCCTCGATGGCTTCTTCAGCAAGCACTGAGCAATGCATCTTGGCAGGGGGCAGTCCACCTAATGCCTCTGCCACTGCTTTGTTCGTGAGCGTTAATGCCTCTTCTACGGTCTTCCCTTTAATCATTTCGGTAGAAATACTGCTGGTAGCTATCGCAGCTCCACAACCGAAGGTCT
>JACPHJ010000136.1 GCA_016188675.1 Planctomycetota bacterium | reverse complement strand
TTCTGGTTCCAGGCATCTCATCCGTTCACGCAGCCATTTATGAGTCGTTTCCCGGGCGATTTCTTCCAGAGGAGCCTTTTCATTTCCTACCGTTTCGACTGCCCGTCCCACAATAATCAACTGTATGGGAGTCGTTACCTTACCCCCGCCGAAACAGACCTCAGAACGCCCGCCCACCAGGAGGCACTTGTCGATATTATGGTGCAGTACCCTGCCGAACTTTTTCAGATAATATTGGGAAAAGGCAATACTTAGCTCTTCTGCCGCACGGTCGCATAAAGTATCCGGATGCCCCAATCCCTTGCGTTCGACAATTTCGATGGAAGATTTTTGGAAGGATAAATCTTTCGATTTTTCAATAATGATTTCCATGTTGTCGTTTAGTATGCCATAATTGGATTAGTTACGCAATAGGTTTGTTAAACGCGCATCCGCAGCACGGGTGTAAACAAAGGGGAAAGGGAGAAATGGAGGGAATGGACGCCGATGATGGTGTTTTATACCATTACTTAAACCCACTCAACAGCGGGTTCAGGTTTGCAACCTGAACCCCATATTTTGTCAGATAATAACACCAAAAAATTCAAACTGACGGATGAATCAAACTATTGGGTTCAAGTTACAAACTTGAACCCGCGTAGTGGCAGGTTTCAAACCTGCCACTACGGTTTTAAATTGAACCTTCCACAACGATTTTTATTTCTTCCTCTGTCAACCCATACAATTCATACACCAACTGGTCGATCTGTCGGTCGGTGGCGTCTATCTGGCGCTGGATGACGGTCTTGTCATGGTCTGTCTTTGCCTTGTTTTATTGTTTATCACTAGGCCATTTCACATTTTCTTTTTCTATAACGTTTTTATATTCTGAATATTTTTCAGCCAAAGCTTTCGCAGTAATATCTAAAGAAGGGGATTTTGCCAGGGCCTGATTCAATAAATCAGCAGCTTCGTTTATTTTATTCTGACAAGCAAACAAAAGTGACTTATAGAGCAATAACCATCTGAAATCCTTATTGCGCCCTTCGACTATCTTAAACTCTTTTTCCGCCTCGTCATATTTTCCTAAAATAATCATTATATATCCACGAAGACACCTTGCATGAATTGCATTAGGTTCTAACCTTATGGTTTCATCTAAAAAACCGGTAACTTGTTTTATATTATCCTTTGTTATTCCAGAAGTATAAAAATATTCAAGAGATTTAAAATAATTTTTATAGGGTGACTGGTATCTTGTTTCATTTCTGTTTTGTTTCCACCATTCTCTTACAGCATCTATTTCCAATGACCGGAATAACTTCCCAGTAAGATAATTAAGCAAAAGCGTTGTTCTCGCAATTACCCGAAGATTTTGCTCTATATCAACAGATTCGCACAGTTCCTGAATAACATTTTCTTTTATTTTACCCTCTTTACAATAATCAATTAACGTATCTATTGCTGCTTCTCTCATATCTAATTTAACATCTGAATTACGGTAAGAATCAACAACCTCTTCAACAGAATAACCAGGGTTCATCATAGAAATACAATCTCTCAACCTGGGGATTGCCTGCTGATACTTAATTGTCTCATAATAAAATTCAATATCTTTTAATGCCGCAACAACAATCTCCTTATATTCTGATTGCTTCGCTGCAATGTTTTTTAATTCTTTATATTTGCCACGTTCACCGGCTTTCGCAGCAACAACAAGTTGCTGTATATCCAATTGTTCTTTTAATAATTTTTGAGCACTTTCAATATCCCTCTGCTTTGCTACTATTTCACTGTTAATCATTTCAATTTTCTTTGACAACTCGTCAGCATCTGCTTTTAATGGATTGATTTTTTCTTCCACAAATTCGGACATTTGTCTATTTACTGTATTCTTAGCGACTTTTATTAATTCGGGTTTAGTCATGCGTTCTTGTATATACTCTCTAATCCACTGTGGTACAACAAAATAGCCTGCTAAAGGTTCAAGAACGGCAAAAATTGTCGCGATAATTGCCCAAATCACATACTTATTTGATAACCTTTTTAAGTCGTTTTGATTATATTCATGTAATTGACCTTCAGCTTTATCAATCCGCCTATCGATTAAATCTTGTACTTGGAAAGTAAGTATTGAATTAAGTGATTCAATGGAATTTTGAGGCTTTGGTGTAGTATCTTCTTTTTTAACTGGTTGTATATCGGGATTTGGATCACTCATAGTTACACCTCCATACTATTAATTTTATTGTATGTGCCAGAGTAGTAGACATCGCGGTTGTTGTTGAATCGTTCGACCAGCCCGAGGATTTCCTGTGGAACGGTCATTGTCATTCCTATTAAATAGGGTCGTAACAATGTAAATTGTTCTTCGCATGTCATTCCCATCCCCGCTATTGCGAGGCTAAACTCCAGTGGGAATTCAGACGTCTTTTAGAACAGATATGGATTCCCGCTAAAACCTGTCCTCGCGTAGGCGGGGAACATGCGGGAATGACCTCCTTTAACGTTGTAGAATTTCAATGTTGTAGGGGCACGGAGCACCGTGCCCCTACTGTTCGTATGTATCTTCCTCTGGGAAATGGCGTGTCTTTCCGTGTCTAACCTTGCCCTTTGGTTCCTCACAGTGTATAAAATCCATTTCTCTTTTTAAAAGGTCGATTTTATATATCTTCACCTTTACAAGAGCCCCGATCTTATACATTTTTTTGCTTCGGGTGCCAACAAGCGCCATGTTCTTTTTGTCTACCCGGTAGATGTCATCCGACAGTGTGCGGATGTGGACAAGTCCATCCAGGAGATATTTTTGGAGCTGAACAAAGAATCCATACTCCTGAACACCGGTAATGACGCCGTCCAGGATGGCGCCGACCCTGTCCTCGAAGAACCGGAGTAATTTTAGTTTGGTAATCTCCCTTTCGGCATCATCCGCATTGCGCTCGGTCATGGAGCAATGCGCCGCCCATTCAGGCAGACAATTCATCCACGCATTCTGTACGTGAGGTGACGACAACCTACCGGAAAAATATTGGTCGAGAATCCTGTGGACAATCAGGTCGGGATAGCGGCGTATGGGCGAGGTAAAGTGGGTATAGTGATCCATTGCAAGCGCAAAGTGTCCCCCTTCGCCGGCCTTATAGACGGCCTGTTTCATGGACTTTAACAGCACCAGATTTATGGTATAAGCCTCCGGCTTTCCGCGCACCTTGTCCAGCAACCCTTGCAGTTGTTTATTTTTGAAGGGATCTATTTTTGTATGCTCCAGCCCCCTGATAAAATCTGCAAATTCCCACATGTCCTCCTCATCAGGCTCAGGATGGGCGCGGCAGAGGAGCGGCATTTCTTTTTCGAACATGAACGTTGCCACCGTTTCATTTGCCAGGAGCATAAATTCCTCTATTAATTTATGGGAAATATCCCTTTCCACCTTCTCCACGTTTTTGACACAACCTTTTTCATCCAATTTTATTGATACTTCAGGAATATCCAGTTCCAGGGCGCCGCGTTCTATACGGTTGTTAAAAAGCAATTGGGCGAGATGCGCCATGTTGTTCAACATATCTGCAACGTCATCCGATACGTGTACAACAGTTTCTTTATTGAGGATGGCGGTGGCCTGGTTATACGTCAGACGTTTGGAAACGTTGATAACGGAATGTTTAATCTCCGACCTGATGAGATGCCCTGTACGGTCAATGGTCATAAAAACACTTTTGGTGAGACGGTCTTCCCCTTCCTTCAGGCTGCAGAGATTGTTTGACAGTAATTCGGGCAGCATGGGGATAACCTCGCCCGGCAGATAAACGCTGGTGCCCCGGTATCGAGCCTCATTGTCAATGGCGGTATCAGTTGTTACATAGTACGAAACATCGGCAACGTGCACGCCCAATTGCCAGTGTCCGTGACTGTCCTTTTCGAGCGAGACCGCATCGTCAAAATCCTTGGCGTCATCCGGATCGATAGTAATAATCAGCTTGCCGCGCAGGTCGAGCCGGTTTTGAATTTCTTTTTGTGGAATGGCAAGGGAAATAGTTTTTGTTTCATTTACCACTTTCTGGCTAAAGGTATGCGGCAGCTTGAATTGATAAATAATCGAACGGAGGTCGACCTTATGCTCGCCTTCCTTCCCTAAAACTTCAGTAATTTCTCCCTCAGGGTTGAGATGTCTGGACGGCCATTCCGTGATCCGCACGACCACCTTGTCACCGGGCTGTGCATCCATTGCATCTCCTTCTGCAACGTAGACGTCCCTGAACAATCTCGGTTCATCAGGGGCAACGAATCGCAGCCGTTTTGTTTTTTCGAAGGTGCCCACGATGAATTCATTCACGCGTTTCAGCACGTTAACAATTTGACCGGATGCGCCCCTTCTTTTCCCCTTACGTCTTTTTGGTATCTGTACCGTTGCGGGGAGCCGCACCACCACGAGGTCTCCGTGCATGGCCGAACCCATATCCTCTTCGTTAACATAGACATCTTCGCCTGCATCTTCCTTAACCGGAACCACAAAACCGAATCCCCTGGGATTACAGTCGAGGTTTCCCACGAGCAAGTGCACCTTTTTGGGATCGGCATATTGTTTTTGCTTGATCTTTACAATTTCCCCGGAGAATTCGAGATCGCGCAAAAGGTCGCAGAAGAACTTGTATCCGGCATCGCTGATCTCAAAGTGTTCCGCAAGCTCAGCGGCGGTCATAGGGCTGTATTTTTTGCTCTGGATAAATCGGATGATAGCGGCAGGGTCGATCATGGTTTTTATTTAAGTCTTCTTTTTTGCATGTAATATTGTAAGACCAACGAGAAACTTGTCGTGATAATGGTAAATAATATCGTCTTCCATTACGCTGTCGTTTGCCTGTTGTGGCTTTCTGAAACTTATATAGAGTACGTCTGCTTCATCATCATAGTCAACCCACAAACGCTTAGAGGGCATCTTTAAGAGATAAGGAATAGACTCTAAAATATCGGTCACTTTTTCCATATAAACCCCTTTTTGACAATCTTTTCTGGTTTAGAAGTCATGAAGGCTGTGATCACAAATCCATCAACCTCCTGTTCTTTGTAAATTACAACAGCATTTTTCTCAGAAATAGATGTCTTGCTATAGTGTTTAACAGCTATAAATTCTTCCCCTTCGCCACCAATTATGATATCCGGATTCTCTAATGTTTCAAAGACTATATCCTGATTGCCAGCCATATAATCATGAGACTCAACGATATGAGACCACCTTTCCGATGTAAGTCGTATTTCTTTTCTATTTTTTGAAATAACTGTGCCAATCATGGTTTAATCCTAATGGCTACTGAGCAATTTCAAAGAACTCATTTTTTATAAAGTCTGCGTTCAAACATTTTAATGTAGTCTGTCCACGAGCTGTTTGTATCTTTATGCTCGCTTATTGCCTTAGTGGCAGCATGTACCTTTGCATCCAGATTGTCCAGGTGGTGGAGGGCAATGGCCTCAGGTGTGCCAGGCTTTACCGGCGAACCCCACTCATATTCACCATGATGGCTTAATATTAAGTGGGAGAGGACGTTGAGCAGGTCGGATGGGAACCCTTCTATTTTCGTAGCCCTTTCATAGACCATAAGAACGCCGGAGATGAGGTGTCCGGTAAGTTGTCCTTCATCGGTGTACTGGAAACTGCGGTCGTAGGACAATTCCCGTGTTTTCCCAATATCATGTAAAATGACACCCGTAATTAACAGATCCCTTTTTATCGCTGGATAAAGGTTTGAAAAACTTATTGCCAGTCTGGCGACAGAAAGGATGTGTTCGAGCAGGCCGCCAAGAAAGGCATGGTGGTATTGCGTGGCAGCGGGCGCGGTGGAAAACACCTTGCAAAAGTCCTCGTCTGAAAAAAATGCATTCAGCAGCTTGGAAAGATACGGGTCTTTCACCGTTTTGATAATCTGCCTGAGTTCATTCATCATCTCAGGAATATCTCGTTCCGTACAGGGGATGAATTCGCCCATCTCTACCTGTGCATCCGGAACGGGACAGATTTCAACAATCCGGATTTGCAGGGTATTGTTGAAGGTTTCAACGACCCCTTTTATCTTCACGAAGGCGTCCTTGTTAAAACTTTCACAAAGCTGACGTGTTGCATCCCATTTCCGTGCATCAAGGAAGCCGGATTTGTCCGCAAGCTGGAGGTTGAGATACGGTTTTTTTTCTTTTGTCTCCCTGACTTCCTTTTTCAGGACAAGAAAGACATTTTCCACAGGTTCGCCGGTTTTCAGACTGGATATATAGGTTCGGGGCATTTTATTTGTACTAATTCAAATTTATTGATTCACATTGTTTAAGAAGTCCTTTTGAGTCCCCCTTAATAAAGGGGGATTCAGGGGGTTGTGTTTTTCCTGAGTTTTTACAACCCCCTTGCCCCCTTTTCTAAGGGGGATTTTTCATCGCACATGGGACGTGAATTCTCTGAGGATTTCGGCTTTTAATCTTATAAACTTTTGGCTTTTACCGCTTGGAGTAAACGAGTCGTCCATCGGAATAAATAACCTCTTTTAAGCTACTACTGCATGTTTCTAACGGAATAAGATTAATTTCTCTCTTATTGATTCATTACTAAAGAGGATTTATGCATGGATTTTACGCAAGTAATGAGTCAATGTCAAGGAGTATAAGTGCCGAGCCTGTATTTTTTTATTGCAAACCGTTGCCTAACTGTTTAATATCTAATTTCAGTTAATCTGTATTATCAGTGTCCAACGCTAAATAGCAAAATGGCTGAATTACTGGAAAAAATTAAGACAAAAAAGGCAAAAATCGGCGTCATCGGGCTTGGTTATGTCGGACTGCCGCTTGCTTTGGAATTTGTACGAAGCGGATATTGCGTGACAGGCATCGATAAGAGCAGGGAGCGCGTCGAGTCTCTGAACAAAGGCAAATCGTATGTAATCGATGTAAGAGACGAAGACATTGCGCAGTTCGTCGAAAAGGGTATTTTGAGCATAACCGATGATACCAGCGTATTGTCTGATTTAGACGCTGTCAGCATCTGTGTGCCAACGCCGCTGACAAAGACGAAAGACCCGGACATGTCTTACATCATCAATGTAGGACAAGAGGTTAGAAAGTACATACACAAAGACCAGGTTTTCATTCTGGAAAGTACGACATATCCTGGAACAACGGAGGAATTGGTGCAGCCGATATTGGAGGAAAGCGGTTTAAAAGCAGGGAAGGATTTCTTTCTTGCCTTCTCTCCGGAACGCATTGATCCGGGAAACAAGCGGTATTCCGTCAAAAACATCCCGAAGGTAATAGGGGGCGTAACTCAACAATGCACGGAGCTGGCGCGTTGTCTATACAGTCAGATTATCGAAACGATTATACCCGTTTCGTCTCCGAAAGTAGCGGAAATGGTAAAACTCCTGGAGAATACCTTCCGGAATGTCAATATTGCATTGGTCAATGAGATCGCCATCATGGCGGAAAGGCTGAGTATTGATGTGTGGGAAGTCATCGATGCGGCAAAGACAAAGCCTTTTGGTTTTATGTCTTTTTATCCCGGACCCGGGCTGGGCGGCCATTGCATCCCCATCGATCCTCTGTATCTTTCCTGGGTTGCAAAAAAGAACGGGTTTGAGTTGCGGTTTATTGCGCTTGCAGACCAGATAAACAGCGCCATGCCTGAATTTGTCGTGGAAAAGGTTACCGACGCGCTGAACAGCGTCGAAAAGAGCGTAAAAGGCTCAAATATCCATATTCTCGGCGCTGCTTATAAAAAGGATGTCAACGACGTTCGGGAGTCGCCTGCCCTTGAAATTATGAATATTTTAAGGCTCAAAGGGGCCAAGATTTCGTACACCGATCCATTTATTCCGGAGATTGATTATCATGCTTTGAATGCCAGGTCAAAGCCATTAACTAAGGAACTCCTGTCAAAGGCCGATTGTGCCGTTATCGTGACAGACCACAGCGACTTTAATTATGATATGATCGTATCCCATTCCAAGCTGATTGTTGATACCCGCAATGCCCTGAAGGGTATCAACAAGAAACATATCGTGCGACTCTAACATGACAGACCTGCTTTTTGAAATTAGCACCGAAGAGATACCTGCCGGCTATATTGATCCAGCAATCAATCAGATGAAGACATTATTTACAGAGCAGGCAAAAAAACACCGTTTGAAAATGCATTCCATTTATAGCACCGGCACTCCGAGAAGATTAACACTGTTTGCAAAAGGATTGCCTCAAAAGCAGGAGAGTGTGACGGAAGAAATTCTGGGGCCTTCAGCCGCAGTCGCCTTTGATAAGACGGGAAACCCCACTAAAGCAGGCCTGGGTTTTGCCAAATCCCAGGGTATCGACATAAAAGACCTTCAGATAAAAAAGACTCCCAAAGGGGAATATTGCTTTGCGGTCAGGAAAATAGAGGGGCAGGAAACGCTGAAGATTTTGCCTGACATATTAATTACGGTTATCAGGCATATTTCATTTCCCAAATCAATGAAATGGAAGGGAAACGGTTTGTTTTTTGCCCGTCCTGTACGTGCCCTTCTTGCCCTGTTCGGAGATCAAGTCGTTCCTGTAGAAATTAACGGAATTAATGCGGGCAAATTCATCTTTGGGCATCCCTTCCTGTCCGGGAAGAAGATTGAAATTTCCCAGGCCGATTGGGAATTATACAAGGGCTTGCTCAAACAGGAAAAGGTTGTAGTTGATATCACCGAGCGCCGCGAGGTGCTGAGGGCAAAAATAACGCAGCTCATGACGCCTTACGGTTCGGCGATTGACGATGAAGAGCTGCTGGATGAGGTTACTAATTTAGTCGAATATCCCAATGCCATTGAATGCAGTTTTGACGAAGAATTTCTGGATATTCCTGCGGATGTCATAGAAACGTCCATGAAGGAGCATCAGAGATATTTTCCCATCAGGAAAAAAGACGGAAAGCTTTACAATAAATTCATAGCAGTCCTTAACCGGAATGAGAGCAATGCCGATACTGCCATTCAGGGGAATGAACGTGTCCTGAAGGCGCGGCTTTCCGACGCAAGGTTCTTCTGGAAAGAGGACAGAAAGACCCCGCTTATAAGACGGGTGGAAGACTTGAAAAACCTTGCCTTTCTCGAAAAGCTGGGAAATTACTATGACAGGGCAAACAGGATTATAAAACTCTCCAAATATATATCAACCCAATTAATGCTGCCTCACGAGGAGATTGAACTGGTAAAACGTGCAGCAGAATTAAGCAAGGCAGACCTTCTCACTCAAATGGTAGGGGAATTCCCGTCGTTGCAAGGAATTATGGGAAGAGAGTATGCCGAGTGGGACGGAGAAGAAAAACCAATTGCCATTGCAATCGCCGAGCATTATATGCCTCGTTATGCCACAGACAACATCCCCGCATCGAGGATTGGCGCTATTGTAGGTTTAGCCGACAAGTTCGACACGATATCCAGTTGCTTTGCCCTGGATTTAATACCTACGGGCTCACAAGACCCTTATTCCCTGAGGCGGCATACCTATGGCATTATACGGATAATGGAAGAACATGGATTTACATTAGATCTCAAAGAAACGCTTTATACGTCATTGGATTTGCTTCCCATGTTCGAACAGAAAACCGACAGTCGCTACCACCCGGTAATCCTTGATAAATTAGCGCCTAAAATAAAAGAATTTTTTAAGGACAGATTGTACCATACGAACATTGAAAGGGGATGTCGTTATGACCTTGTGAACGCCGTCCTGAACGCCGGAATAGGATTTGATGATATCCATAATTTCTCACAACGATTAAAAGTCATTTCACATATTTCTCAGGAAAAATGGTGGCCTGATTTAGTTACCGTTGTTGAAAGGACATTCAATATCGGTAAAAAGGCGCAGTACGGCGGCGCCGTGGATAAGAGTCTCTTTACCGAGGCCGAAGAATATGAATTATGGACTGTGTACCAGAAAAATAGAGATAAGATTCAAACGCTGACAGATGAAAAAAAATACGAAGAAGCCTCGCATCTCTATTATGATACGTTTGCCAAACCCGTCCATACCTTCTTCGACAGGGTATTCGTGAATGTGGAAGATGAAAAGGTTAGAAACAACAGACTCCTTGTTATGAAAGAGATTAACGATTTATACTCTAAAAAAATAGCCGACCTTTCCCAAATCGTCATGCCGAATGACAAGTCTCCCGGAAGTCAGACTCCCGGATAATACAGCAATTGTGATTGATAATGTTTTTATTCGTTTAATCATTCTTAAATATTATAGAAAGTGAGGTCTCATAAATGAAGAACGTGGAATTTTCTGTGGAAGGAAACATGCTTACTATTAAGATAGATTTATCAAAGGAATTCGGGCCCTCTTCGTCCGGAAAGAACATCATTGTCGCGTCAACGGAGGGAAACGTCTCTATTCCCAATCGCGAAGAAAAGATTGGCCTGAACATCTACAGGAAAAAATAGTGGAAAGCACTTTAAATTAAGGTTGGGTTAAAAGACGAAGACCCGACGACTTTTATTTTACCTACCCCTCAATCCCCTCCCAAGAGGGGACTTCCAAAAATTCCCCTCTTGAGAGGAGTCAGGGGTGTGTTTATTCATTGCTTAACTAAAAACATTGAAATTCCTGAATGTCAACGTCAGGGATGATACCGTCTGGCTATTGCATGCAAAGAACATTTATTTGCTAACCTTTGTATCATTGTAATTTGGACACAGCTTCCAGATTACTTAAGGCGTCCGGATGGCCTAAATTGTAAAATACTATAGGGTGGTCGCCTTTGCCTGAGATGTAAAGTTTGTATTCGGCGACTGCCTTATCGTAATTGCCCGTCTTTAAGTACGCGTTTCCAAGATTATAGTGCGCCTCTGACAGGTTTTGGTTAATACGCAAGGCGATCTTCATACATGCCTTTTTGTTCATAACGAGGTGCATTGTTTTTGGATGCATAATCTTCAGTGAGAAATCCGGTTACGCCTTGAAACACGAACAACGTAAACCGTCCGACGATACGGGCGCCGTAACCGTCTCAGTTGCGCTACTGCAAATAAAAAACCGTTGCTGCCCACAGGTTTGTTATCCTTGTCGCAGGTTCTGATGGCTGTCTAAAACGAGGCTAACTGAATATTCTCTTGATAAACATGGTGCCAAAACAGCCTCTCGGCAGAAAAAAATCCAGGACTAACTTTTTCTTGCCCTGGTAAATTTCGTCGGCTGAATAATCAACAGACAGTTCTTCCGGGATCACAACAACATTTCTTTCTATACCTTTGAAAAATGCTTGTCTTATTTTTCTTATATTGAACATGGGAGGCTTTAAGTCGTTTTCCCTTAAAACCTCCGAGTAAAGAGTTTCTGTAAAGGTATCGGGCATCCTGATATTGGACGCCGGCATTGGAACGACGAGCCTGCTTAAATACTCTTTATCCTTATCGTCTAAATCTGCATAAAAAAAATAATTCCCTGCAATTCCCCTGGAAGCCTTTAAATCATCGTTAACAACAGATTGTATAATTTTCCTTAAAACTTCGTTCCACAGGTGCGATTGATATGCAGAAAAAAAGAGCACCATTTCTTCATGTGATATTCTCTGGAGAACCGGTACGAAAGCCTTCGGATGTTTCTCCAGATAACTGAATGCCTCTTTATCAAACCTGCCCGTAGCCCTTGTAAGGCATGCCTGCCAGTTACCCCAGTTTTCGTAAAGAAATTTCCTGCGCTCCTTTTCGTCTTTGCTGTCCTCCGGATGGATACGGGAAAAATATACCTTCAACGCGCCGTTGTAATGTTTCTTGATGACCTTTTCCGCGACAAATCCCTGCCGTCCATCGAAACTGCCAAACCGCTGGTCGTCAAAGTAATTAGGGTAACCGTCCTTTTTTACACTCTCAATCCCATCGAGAGCCGTCCTTAAATCATTCTCTGTAAGATTTCTTATAACAATATGAAATTTATTTCCCTTTATGAGGTCGGGTCCCATAGGCCTGTCCATATAACCCGCAAAACTCAGCGAATAATTTTCTTTGTCTAACGTTGCCGGAAGTGAATATTCATGCAGTGATATTGAATTTGATATTGCTTCTTTATCTTTTGTATGAAACCGTGAATTTGAGGGATTAATCCATGATTTTTTTACCCCCCTTTTACATCCCCCTTGCGAAGGGGGGGAAACAGGAGGGGTTGGTTTTTCGCCGCGCCGTGCGATTGTTATATACTGCGACGTGAGGGCGTACTTGTCCTTCTTGCCGCCGTACGAAAAATCCGAAGACGGCAGGTGGAGTTTCTTTGAAAGGTTTTTTAAAACATCAACGGTATTCCATCCCCTCTTTTTGAGCAGGTAGACGCAGAAATTCCCGGCCTTCTCAAATGGAAGGCCAGCTATCTCTTCAACAACAAAGTCTTCCGGGTTAACCTTTATCTTAATCATAAAATTCCCAATCCAAAAACACTTTTGCCACAGAGGCACAGAGGACACTGAAAGTTTACCACAAAGTTCTGAATAATTGGTGTAATAATTTAGTTTTTTTAATAAGGGGAAGTATAGTCCCCTCTATGAAGAGGGGATTTAGGGATGTGTCTGGAACTGAAAATTGCATACTTATTTTTGTCTTTCAGTATTGCTGTGCCTATGGAGCTGTTCCCCCAGCGCATTGTTCAACAATAAAACTAGCCACGTCGATAGCACAAACGGCGCTGTCAGGGTGATGATACCAAGGCGGTTCATTCCGAACATCATGAAAACAGAAACAACGATTGATGCAATTGCAAGGATTCCATGATGCCATTTTTTGCCTGACAGGGCAATGCCGCAGAGGACGCCGTTGAAACCGAACAACCCCATATTCATCATACCAAAGGGGAACGAACATGCAAATGCCACAATCACCCCAATCGCAGTTCCCAAAAGAGCATACAATGCACAAATTCTGGAACTCACCACTATTCCAATAAAGAGTAGAATGCCGGAGATTGCATCCTCCAGAAACATCACCTGTCCGACGCCGCTGCTCAGGGCAGGGATAATCTCTAACTTACCTGCATTCGGCAATGGAGATGTTTGAAGTGGTACGATGTGGAACGTCAGGAGTATGGCCATCACAATCCAGGCAGAGACAATGAACGGCGCAGTGAAGGTGGGCAACTTCCACTTACGCCGCATTACGTTCGTAATGAATGTTGAGAGAATGGCGCCCAGAAAGGCGGCAATTATAGAGGGTACAGTGAATCCGAAGAAATAGAAAATCGCTAGACACACCAGCGTGCTGTTATACCCGTAGAGACCCTGATTAATATCATCCCTATTGTATTTCAGGATCAGTGCGGTAAGCGTGCCTGTCAACACGCCGAAGACAGCCCCAACGCCCATGCGCCAGGAGTTGTAAAAAGTCCCTGCCAGAAACAGGATACCCGTTATGACATTATTTAATAAAAATACCTGGCTAATCCCCCGAAGGAGTATCTCTGCAAAGTTTTTAGCAGTCATTTAGTTTAAAACGGCTATAGGTAAAAAATTCCAACAATTGCACCGGTTAGACAGGTGGCAAGGGTTCCTGCCACAATAGATTTCATCCCTAAAGAGATTATTTCGTCTCTTCTTTCCGGCACCATACTTCCCATTCCGCCAATCAGCATTCCCGCGCTTCCAAAGTTGGCAAACCCACACAGTGCGTAAGTCATGATCACCTTACTACGCGGATTTAATGCACCATCCGGCAGTTTTGACAGATCAATGTATGCGATGAATTCATTCAGTATCGTCTTCGTTCCCATCAGAGAACCTGCTGTTAACGCCTCTGACCATGGTATGCCAATAAGCCATGCGACAGGGGACATAATGCACCCGAGGATTCTTTGCAGCGTGACCGGCTGAGCCCCGATGGCCGGCAGCAGCCCCAGCGCCTTATTGGTAAGGTACACAAGGGCAATGAGAACAATGAGCATTGAAATAATATTGATCAGAAGGTTGATGCCTTCTAAAGTCCCCTTTGTAATAGCATCCATTGAATTTGTTGCCTGTTGGAGTAATGTCAGTTCGCCGGAGGTTGCCGTTCCGGTTTCGGGCACCATTATTTGTGAAATCATGATGGCTGCCGGAATGCTGATTATGGAGGCAGTCAGGATATGTCCCATAACATCCGGTACAATCGCCTTCAGGATATTAGCGTAAAGGACCATCACCGTACCGGCAATTCCAGCCATCCCGCAGGTCATGGTAATGAAAAGTTCACTTCTGGACATAACCTTAAGGTACGGACGGATAAAGAGGGGAGACTCGATCATGCCGAGAAAGACGTTTGCTGCCGCGCTTACCCCAACCGCGCCACCTATATTCATGGTCTTTTGCAGGAACCACGAAAGTGAATTTACAACAACCGGCAAAATCCGCCAGTAAAATAAAAGAGAGGACAGGGCGCTTACCACAAGCACAAGGGGGAGCGCCTGTAACGCGAAAACGAAACTCGAACCGGGAGATTTTTCGTCAAAAGGGAGGGGGCCGCCGCCAAGATAGCCGAATACAAAGGAAGTCCCGGCCCTGGTAGCCTCTTCCAGGGACATGGCTACTTTACTTAACAATTGAAAGATTTCTCTGAACACGGGCAATTTCAGCATAATCACAGCCAATACGAATTGTATCGCCAGTCTTATCATAATGTCTTGCCATTTCACCTTCCATCTGTCTTCACTCATGGCCCAGGCAAGGGCGGTCAATCCCAGTATTCCAAAGATGCTTTGAAGAATCATTTCCCGTGTCCTTTACAAATGTATTCTGCAGGTATGAGGGATACCCCGTTAGTCATAGACCACTTCGCCGTCTTTAACGTAATCCGCCATCGGAGACTCTTTTCTTTCCCATTCTTCCGGCGTCATAGCTACAGCTTCTATCGGCTCGAAAACCTCATAAATAGCATCAGAGAGGATGTCTATTCTCTCCCAATAATCCTTACCTGAAAAATTTTTGGAGATAATAACCACATCAATATCGCTTCCCTCCTTGTATGTGCCAGTGGCATAAGAACCGAATAGTATCAGCTTGTCTACTTTTGTACCTTTGGATTCCAGGGCTTTTCTAAAACTGGACAAAATTCCTAAAACTGTGTTTTTATCCATTCCAACGCCTCCTTGCCTCGCAAAAGTATATCCTTCACAATAGACTGAGTAAAATCCTTTTGTAGTTTGCCCAATTCCTCAGGGTATCTTGTAACGATACTGGCTTCGTTAAGTTTTACAAGAAATTTCCCAGTAGGTTCTGATGGTTTAACACCCATTTTATTCAGCAAGTAAACAAGATTATGAGTTTTAGGTGGTATTTCTTTTAACCTTTCCAGATAAAGGCCTTTCAATGCTTTCTCTATGGATAAATGGCACATAAAGACAGCATAAAAATACCTCTTGTTGTCGAACATGATTTCGGCTGTTTTCATATCGTCATCAGCCTGTTTCAACCATTCTTGTGGATTTTTAGCCATGAGTCGTTCTGCCGCTATTTTCAGTTATCTGGATTTTCTTTGTTAAATTAGTCCTACTAAGTCCCCCTTAACAAAGGGGGATTCAGGGGGTTGTGTTTTTCATAAGTTTTTACAACCCCCATGCCCCCTTTTCTAAGGGGGATTTTATGCCTGCTACCACCCGCAAAGCCGCATAAATAAAATGAAAATTCCTATACAATCAAGTTCCCATTGTAAGGGATTGTTGATGATGTATTGCCTGATTTTGTCTAATTCATCCGTGTTCCGGATAATATGTTCGTAGAATCGGGATTGCCATACCGTTTTACCATAGGATTTCCTGATTTCATTAATACGTTTTTTCGCTACCGCCTTGAACGACCGAATTATCGCCTAAAATACATTCCTTGTTGAACGTATATATCGTAATGAAATACGCGCCTGCCCTGGAATAATCGTATTCCTTCAATCGGATTGATCGCCGGTGGTGTTTGGCCGGGTTGTAGACCATTTTTTCCCCCGATCGTACCATTATGCCGACATGCCGACGTAGGGACACGAAGCACCGTGTCCCTACGGTGTGGATAAATGATACATAAAAATGGAAACATCTCTTGTTGTCATAGAAAATTGACAAGAGAAAAACAAATTGGCTTTTATTATGTGTTCGCTTAAATTGCGTTTACATTGTACGTTTTATTTTCTCCTTCTTTTCAGAAATATTTAGGTAATACCGTAGAGATGGATGTATATAATAGTCATTATAAGCAAGAGGATTAATTGATGGGTCATCATAATAATAGCGAAAGTGTGCTCCACCTCGTTGCTTGACACCAGCTCTTCCTTGCCGTTTGACACCAATAACACCCCAGATAAAAAGTTGGCGAAGAATTTGGACTGGTTGTCCGTGAAGCCCGTTGGTTTCGATAAAACATTCAAGACGCTTTAAGAGTTCGTCTTTGAACAATTTGTGAAGGGAACCAGAAAGTGAATCTAGAAGATCTTTAATATACGAAAACTGCTTTTGATATTCAATTATCAGATCCTTGTATTTGCTTTGACTGTACTTTTCTTCCTCTGCTAATCTCGTATCGTTTGTTTCAATGATTGAATGTCCGTTTCTAACTGCTACTTCAATAGCAAAACGGACAAATGATATGATATCCCGAGGACGTTTAAATGTTCGGTCGATAATATATTTTTCGGCGGATGCTCGACTTCTATATGCCTTTGAAGAAAAAAGGTTCTGCCAGATTATGCTGTTGTCTATCCCAGTGAGTCCTAAACTAACTCGAACACGTTCACAGACGACGGCTTTGAGATCATCACTATTCCAGTACAATGTTTCTTCATTCTGCCTCAGCTTATCTTGATCATCAAAAAAGAGATTATCGTAAATATCTGAGCGCAGGAAAATGGTAATGATAATTTTATTGCTAAATATAGAATTTAGTTCATTTGCCGCCTTGAGAAGTCCAATGACAAGGTGTTCAGATTCTTTGGACGCATCCCAACTATCGTCAAGTCTGTCAATAAGGATACGCATTTGTTTTCCTTGAGGCCACTCTTTGAGTAGTAGTGATTTTATTTCATCAATAATCCTCAATGGGGTAGCGACAGAACCTGTTTCTTCAAAATTAAAACTCACCCAATGGGTTTTGATTCCACTTAGAATCTTTTTGGTTTTATCGACGACGTTAAGAAACCAATTATTCTGCTGTGGAATATACACGTCCTTCATGTATTGATAATATTTAGCTAGCTCAGAATCCGTTGAAATAAGTCCAGTATCGCTCAATTTCCAAATCACCGAACAGAGTAATGTCAATTTCCAAGCATTTGTATGAGCCTGTTCTGCAAGGATACCCTTCTCCTGATAATCTTTGAGTGCACTCCACGAATATTGATCAGGTGTAACTGGTATTACTAATACTCCTGTTTCCTCTAACTCCGTTCGCATAAGAGTAAATATCGCAGATTTGCCAGAACCTTTACGACCTATTACAATTGTCTTTGTTCCTGCCAATGCGTTTTTATAATTCGAGGTTTTTAAAAAATATTCTCTCAGGCGTTGGTCCTGTTCAGCTTCGTCTTTTCCGAGGTCTATTTTAGTTATATCGTACATGCTACATCTCCTAATTAATGCAATTTCGGTATGGGGTTATTTATTAGCGGAAGGAACGGAACACGCCTTGGAAAGAATTACCACCTTATAATACCTATTCTAAAAAAGGTACTGGATTTAAGCTGCTCAATTTATAGCCTAAAGCCTGTTTATTATCAAGTTATTTTTAAAGGGGGGTAAGGCGGGGCAATATACCCATCTAAAAGCAATAAATCACGTTTTTTTATCTGCACAAATGCCTACCCTGTTGGGCATCACAATTTGTGATTTCCAATTTTCCATTTCTTCCTCAGTCAAAATCAGCGTAGATTTCTCCGAAATTTATGTTTGCTATGTTGACTTTTTCGTACTGCTTTTTTACTGATAATTTCGCATATTGAAGATCCGGACTGGCGCTCCCATTCCGTATCGCTAGGGATGCCTCTATGAATCCGGCGAGGCTGTCGGCCGCCTTGACCAGTTCCCCGTCTTTCGGGTTGAACCTTTCTTTTTTCCCGGTTACGGTCACAACACTGTCAAACTCGTCTTCCGTAAACATCCTGATCTCCGGATGCCATTCCTCCGGGATGAGGCCATAGACTTCCTTCTCCATCTGCTCCTTTTCGTATCCTTTTATCAGGTCACTCAGTCCTTCGACCGACCTTTTCACGGGGGATATGATGTCTCTGGTAAGAACTTCCGGCAGGTCGTGAAACAGGCCGGTAAAGTAGTTGTTGACGCACCTTTTTCTGCATGCCTTTATTTCCACTGAGAAGAGATACGAAAGTATGGCGACAAATAACGAATGACCCAGCACGGAAGTTTTTGGTATCCGGTGGAGATGCGCCCATCTTGACTGGAATCTGAGCTGGCCGCACAGGTCAATGAAGTTTTTATATTTTGCATGCTTCGTCAGTTGATCCGCGCCCTGTAAATCATAGTACCGTTCCTGCTTTTCCTGTAAATTCTTTCTTATAGCGTCTATCTCGCGTAGCCGTCCGGGTCAGATCGTTCGATAATGTTGAACTCCCACTTTGTGGCATAAAAGTGGGCGGCGCTTAAAATCCTTTTGTTTACGGTGTCGTCACTCCTTAAAAAATAACTGCAAAACCTTTCACAGAAATCCCTGCCTAAAGGCGACAGAATGAATTCCAATTCTTGGTAAACCCACTCGTTTAATCGCTTGTATTTCTCCGCATCTTCCTTGATTTTATAAAAAATGGGCGGCTTTAAATCGGTGATGACGATGCGCTGCAGCAGTTCAAAGATTCCCCCTTCTATGATGTCTATCCAGTTAAAACCCTGCTTATCTTCCTCGAATTTACCCAGAAAATAGGCAATGACCATTTTGTGCGCCTGTTTGTCCAGTTCTATGAGTTCGATAGGACGTATCTTATCGTTCCACCGCTGCATGTAAGCAGCATCGAAGATTTTGAGAAGTAATGCCTTTCGTATCATGTCAATTTTTACCCGTAATGGTAGATAATGTATAGTAGACGACAAAAGAAAGTTGTCATTTCGAAGAAGCGGAGCGACTGAGAAATCTTAAGATTCCTCACGGAGTTTACACTGAATAAAGTGAATGTGTTCGGAATGGTAATATGAAAAAGCAGCATCCTTCCAAGGAGGTTAAAAAGCCTTGAACAGGCAATAACCTTTTGTGATATTAAATATCATAAAGGCTTTAGACCATCGGTTAAGATGGGAAGTCTTTAA
>JACPHJ010000135.1 GCA_016188675.1 Planctomycetota bacterium | reverse complement strand
TTCCACCACTCGCCCAACGGTAATATTATTTACAAGTCAGGTTCTTTTGAGTTGAGGATACAATTTTATACATCCTGAGCGTGAATGTTGGAGGAAAAAATAAAATCGCAGTTCTGTTTTCTTTAATCCACTATGATAAAATAGGCGGCACTGGGATTCGAACCCAGGGTAACGGTTTTGCAAACCGTGGCCTTAGTCCACTTGGCGATGCCGCCGTCCTTTCAAAGAATTTAATAATACCATCAAGGGAAAGGTAAGGCAAGAAGTTTTTTCATATCCTTATGTATGCCTAAATTTATGGCAACCTGGCTTTCTCGAAAGGATTGTTCAACGAATGGCATATAGGGATTTGCTTGTTTGCAAGAGTTGAAATGTTAAAAGGATTGTAAATCATAAAATAAAACTGTGCCTGGAATGCGGATCTGAGTATTATGCGCATATTTCAGAATGCGCCGACTGTGGCGTCCTACTGAAAATGCCGGAAGGGATCGGGGAAAAAAAGGGAAAAGGAATCGCTCAAGGGCATTCTCAAAGGGGTGGAAATTACCGATGAAGATGTAACTTCAGCGAAAAAGTCCCTCTATAACTTCACGATAAGATAATTGTCTCAACTGCAAAATATCTCAACCGCCCCATAATCACAAAAGACGAAACCCTTCAAACTCTTCCTAATATAAAAACCATCTGGTAGTAAATACTTTATCACCCACTAATAATTTCATTCTTGATATTCCCAAGCGGGTTCACTCAGGTTTGTAACCTGAATCCTGATGTTTTGCAATGGCAACAACGCAATCAAAATTCCAAATTACGGGTTCAATTTACAAAATTGAACCCGCAAAGAGATACTGTATTAAGTTGTGCTTTTTACCAAGCTTCTCTTCTTCCGGAAATGATGAAGCAAGTTTTTCAAGGACAGAGATATAAGAAGATGCATGTGAGAAGGAAGGATAAAATTTCATTTTGTTTTCCGATGACTGGCGTTATCGGCGCCGTCCAACGCCGCGCTTCAGCCGCGTCCCTGACGCACAAAGCGGTGGCAGAGACGTCGGATGCAAGCCACTGTTAGCCTATTGGTCAAAATTGCACTCCCGTAATTCCTCACACACGCCGTCAATGCTTGGGAACATAGACCCTGCCGTTATCCCCATGAACCTTAGATCTCGCATGGCTACCTCGCGTTCGTTTGCCGGGATATCTATTGCCTCTAGGAACCGTACCCCAGTCTCGGCTTCCTTTTCCAAAATATAGGCCTCAATGTTGTGTAAGTTGGTCACTGTGGTGACAGATTGCTGTGGCACAAGTCGCGGATTATCTATCGCAATGAATTCCATAACAGAGAGATGTGGGAATGGCGGATCAAGATTTTGAATTTGTTGATACCGTTTCTGCCACTCTTGATTATTGAATACATAGATCCGAACGACTTCATCTCCATCATAGCCAATCGGTCGGTCCCGAAACGCGAAAAAGGCCGCGACGTATGGTGAGTGCGACCAATCTAGCAGCGGCGTCGGATAACCGTGGTGCTGAAGGAGGTTGAAGAAAGCACCGTTCTGTTCAGGCACAGTCAGATCAAAGAAGTGAGACGTGATAGCACTTAGTCCTGATGCAGTTGTTTCACATCCTTGCTCGTAAACTCGCCCATTCGATAGCGACCTCGACGATGGAAGGATGTGCAAAGACTCCAGGGCTTCTGCTGCCCGCGGAATAGATAGCTAAATTTCGATCTCGAAGATATATGCGACTTGAAGTCGCTCCATGACATTCTTTGTCCTTGTATTTTTGACTCGCCATTTCCTGAAGGCTTGTCCAGTACAGCGGTCAGGGTGAGGCCGATGTCGGATACAGCATCAATGTGCAGCCTGTTTTCCCGCACCCTCAGATTAACGTTGGCTTTGGATGAATGTACCACTCCCTTTCCATACAACCCCTTGATGTCCTCCCATTCGCTCAGAAAGCCAGTACGTGGATCGATAGGATTAATGTATGCCGTCGCGGCTTGGTCTTCGTTCTTATTCGGCGTCGAAAGGTAGGCGACTGAATTCGGGAAATTATTAGTTGATGGATTTAAGTATGCAACGCCCTCAAAATGATCATCTACCTCGTCGATATTGATCATGACCTTCCCATCGGCGCTGCCCGTATATGATCCTAACCATTGCCCCCTCATAGGTACTTCCTTCTCAAGGCATAACATGGATTATACCGCCTAAATGCGGTATTATTTTACGGCTGTTTATGAATTATATGCTTTTGATATATAAAAATTCATGTATTATGTCAAGAACAAAAATATTAAAGAATGAATTACTGAAGCGCGGTAACACACCTATCACACAGCGCAACAGAGCCGCAACCAAGACAGAACCCCTCTCTTTCTCCCCTTCGTAAGGGGAGAACACAAGAGGGGTAAAAAACTTCCCCAAAAAAGAAGTTTTTTTAGCTTGTTCAATCTTGCAGATTGAACCAAAACGTTTCGATTCAGGCTACAAGCCTGAACCAGCACATCAGACAACCCCCTCAATCCCCCTTTTTTAAGGGGGAATTTTATTGAAGCGCCGTAACGCATCTGGCGTATATTGTAGGATGTTCTGTGTTTGAGCCGACGCTCTCCCTAAAATTCCAGCATCTTTCGTAAGTAGTTTTTCATTACTACCTCTTTCGGGGTTGCTAATATTTATAATCCTCCGTGTAAAACTTGAATGTATTCCGTCCCCCTTCTTTGCCATGATACATGGCGGCATCGGCCTTTTTGATCAGGGTTTCTGCATCACTTGCATCTGATGGATACACGGCAATACCTATGGTCGGGGTTATGCAAACTTCGCGTTCTTCAAGCCGGAAAGGGGAGGACATCTCGCTAAAAATTTTGTGTGCAATAAAGGCAACATCCTGCGGTTGGATAATGTTTGTGATAATAAAGATAAATTCGTCGCCGCCCCAGCGTGATACGGTATCGCTCTCACGCACGCAGCCTTTCAGTCGCCCTGCTACGGCCTTGAGTACCTGATCTCCATAGCCATGCCCCAATGTGTCATTGATGACTTTGAACCGATCCAGATCGAGAAACATAACTGCCAGCATCCGTTCACTGCGGTGCGCATGGGCCAGCTCATGCTGCAGACGGTCGTAAAACAGTCTGCGATTTGGCAGATTGGTCAGGATATCGTAATAGGCCATATAGTGGATATGCGCCTCTGACTGTTTTTTATCGGTGATATCTTCATGTACAGCGACAAAGTGAACTACATTCCCCTTCGTATCCCGAAGTGGAGTGATTGTTTGCCCCACCGTGTAAAGTCCGCCGTCTTTCCGGCGATTTACGATTTCTCCACGCCATACCTCTCCTGAAAGTATGGTCTGCCAGATACTTTGATAGAATGAGGTATCATGTTTACCCGACTTGAGCAGAGACGGTGTCTGACCACAAACCTCCTCTGCAGGATAACCGCTAAGCCTGGTAAATGCGTTATTAGACCACTTAATACGGCCATTACAATCGGTAATATAAACTGCATTAGCCATTGATGCCATTGCGGCGCCTTGCAGACTTAATAACTGCCGGTCTATTGCCATCAACAGGGTCACGCTAACACGCTTAGCCAGAGTTTCTAATAATAGAATTGTTTTTACATCAAAGGCATCGGGTTTTAATGCATACAAATTCAACGTACCAAATATTCTGCCCTGCTGTATACACAGAGGGACAGAGACAAAAGACTGTAACCCATAACTGCGAGCACGTTCCCTGTATTGTAGAAAGGCAGGTTCTTGCATGTCGCTGGTTTGTGTATGTCCCTCACGGATAGCAAGGATTGCCGGACATCGGCACTTAGAGGCGTTATTACAGAGTACTTGAAGATTGCGGAGGTGATCTGCATGGGTACCGGCTTGCGCCGAAATACCAATACTGCCGTCTTCCTCCTTCGTACATATACAAACCAGAGGATAGGCAAGGATGTCAACAAGGCATTTGCATACGTGAGACAGAATAAAATCCAGGGGATGTCCCAGCAACACAAACCGATCGATTTCACAGAGCAACGCTTCTACCGCCTGTGTTCGTTTACGCTCCGTCACATCGGCTACAACTCCCATGACGGCTTTAATATTGCCTTGTGCGTTACGCACCGGCGCTGCTGAAAAGCTAATATCAATCGGAGAACCATTCCGCTTTTGTTGACGTACCTCTACGCCCATAAATGACTCACCAGACAGCGCTCTTTTGCATAGTGTCAGGAATACCTCTTGTTTATTGTCAGGTACAAAGGGGAGGTAATGACCGATTACTTCTTGTTCATTCCACCCGAATATGCGCTCGGCGGCCGAATTCCACATAGTAACGCGCCCCTCTGAATCCAGGGCGATGATAGCTAATGGAGATGCTTGTATAAAGGCCTGAAGAGTGTGGTTGGTTTCCTGTATCGCTTCCTCTGCACGCTTAAGAGCAGCGATGTCTATAGTCATCACCGACATAGTACCTCCTTCAAGTGTTGCAGGATTAATTGCTTCGGCTAAGTCAAGAGACGTCACTTACATGCTGATAAATTATATAGATGGGTAATATATAACTATAAGTTATATATGTCAAGAATAATATTACCTATGGTATTTGACCATTCTATAACGCCATGTTATAAATTATCAATAATGAAAAATATTGTGGGAAACAATTTACGGATAATCAGAGAAAGGCTTGGAATTACACAAGAAGACCTGGCTTTAAAAAGTGGTTTAACCCAGGGTTATATAAACTTTCTAGAAAACGGGAAGAGGGGATATAGCGAGAGGTCTTTAGAAAAGATTGCGAATGCCCTCGAAATTCAGATATCGGGACTCTTTGAAGAAAAGACAAGGGAAGAACCAAGTATCGTGGCTGAGCAACCCCTGTTATACGGTAAAAGAAGGCGTATTTACGATACGATAATCGGCCTGTTAGAACGGCTTCCTACGCCTGTAATCGACCATTACAGGGTGCTTCTTAAAGCAGAGGTAGAAATGAGAAATAAAGACTCGGTAGATTTACAGGGGAAATCGTAATTTAAGGTATAGGAAATTCAAAGTGAGAATGTAACGCGACATTTATGTCGCTGTCCTGCGAACTGAAGTTCGCGCTACATAAGGATTGGTACTAAAATATTTTTGCCTAAAATGTCAAAAATATTTTGTTAAGATACTATACAGCTACCCGGATTATTGAAGCGCTGTAACACATCTATCACATATTGTGGGATGGTCTTTGTTTGATCCTATGCTCTCTCTGAAATTCCAGCACCTTTCGCATTTTTTGTGCTGCGATACCTTGCTTTCTACCCAGAGATTTTGGGTTAATTCCCCCTTCACTGCCTTTGGTGTAGCATTTTTATCGAGTTTTACCTCAGACACAATGAATATCATGGAAAGGTCTTTCTCGTAGCTTTTAAGGAACTGCCAGAGTTCCTCGTTTTCCGTATAGAGATTAACCGATGCTTCCAATGAGTTGCCTATTAACTTGGCGGCACGCATTTTTTCAAGTTCCCTCGCCACGTCGGTTCTAATGTTAATCAACCTTTCCCACTTTTCGTTCAAAGAGTTGTCTATCCAGGCTGGATTGCATTTTGGAAGTGTTGTTAAGTGGACACTGGGAACGTCTTCATCTTTAAAACCGATCGCCGACCACGCTTCTTCCGCCGTGTGGACAATAATTGGCGCAGATAACTTAACGAGGTTCAACAGAATTTGATACATTACGGTCTGGGCGGCGCGTCTTTCCTTCGAGTCTTTAGCGAAGGTATATGAACGATCTTTCAGGATATCCAGATAAAAAGAACTCATCTCTACAGAACAAAAATTGTAGATATTATGAAATACTTTGTGAAACTGTACGGATTCATAACCCGATGTAACATTGTTAATTAATTCCTGCGTTTTATGCAATGCCCATCGGTCTATTTCCAGCAACTCTTCATAAGGCACGGCATTTAACTTTGGATCGAAATCATAAAGGTTGCTTAATAAATACCTGAATGTATTTCGGACACGTCTGTAGGCGTCTGCGCATCTGAGGATTAGATTACGGGACACGCTCATATCGTTCTGATAATCCATCGAAGACGTCCATAACCTGAGTACATCAGCGCCAAATTCTTTTAATGCATCTTCGACTGATATGAAATTACCGAGGGATTTGGACATCTTTTCGCCCTTCTCATCTACCACAAACCCATGTGTTAAGACGGATTTAAAGGGCGCCCTGTCCCATGCTCCAACTGATGGAAGAAGTGAGAGCTGAAACCACCCGCGGTGCTGGTCTGTCCCTTCCAGATACATATCTGCCGGATATGATAATTCACTGCGCTTGTGCAGAACGGCATGGTGGCTTGAACCTGATTCGAACCAGACATCGAAGATATCCATTTCCTTTTCAAACCGAACGCCGCCGCATTTTGAGCATTTGGTATCGGGCGGTAAAAAGTAGGAAACGTCCTTATAAAACCAGGTGTCTGCTCCTTCCTTTGCGAATCTGTCCCTAACGTGGTCAATCGTTTTTACATCAATGAGTTCCTGGTTGCAATCCAGACAATAAAAGGCAGGAATGGGCACTCCCCAGGAACGCTGCCTGGAAATACACCAATCAGGACGTTCTGAAATCATACCTGCCATTCTGCTTTCACCCCAGGAGGGTATCCATTTCGTCCGTTTTATCTCGTCTAATACCCTTTGACGCAGGTTATTATAGTCGAGATTGACAAACCACTGTTCCGTCGCCCTGAAAATTACAGGCTCCTTGCATCGCCAGCAATGAGGGTATGAATGAGAGAAATCTGTCTTATAAAGCAATGCCCCTGCCGTTTCCAGTTTATTTGTTATAAAGGTATTTCCATTTTTAATATGCTGGCCGGACAGTTCGCCTGCCTCGTCCGTAAAAACACCTGCGGCATCAACAGGACTCAAAATAGGAAGATGATATTTGATGCCTGTGATGAAATCTTCCTGACCGTGTCCAGGCGCGGTATGAACGCATCCCGTCCCGTCCGACATGGTCACGTAATCTGCCAATACGACAGAACCCGACCTGTTCATAAAAGCATGTTTGTATTTTATTCCTTCCAGCAATCTCCCTTGAATTTTCCCAAGCCGTTCGTAATCCTTGATACCCAAAGTAGACATAACAATGTCTGTCCGCTTATCGGCAAGGATGGTGACTTCTTTCTTTTGAGTTTTTGGATTAAGATAACGCATTGCTGCATACTCATATTCCGGATGGAGGGCGATAGCAAGGTTTGCAGGGAGTGTCCACGGAGTAGTCGTCCATATCATGATGTAAGAATTATCGCTATCAGCGCCCTTGAACAAATTTCCAATAGTATCATCGAGTTTGAAGTTCACATAAATGGATGGACTGGTTTCGTTGTTATACTCAAGCTCTGCCTCGGCAAGCGCCGTCTGGCATCGCATACACCAGTGGATCGGTTTCAGGCTTCGATATATATACCCTTTCTCCACAAGTTTACCAAACACCTCAATGATACCTGCTTCGTATTCCGGGATAAAGGTCAGATAAGGATGTTCCCAATCTCCCATCACACCTAAGGCTTTAAACTGGGTTTTCTGTAACTTTACAAATTTCTCCGCATATTTCTTGCATTTTTTTCTGATTTCAGGTTTGGTCAATGTCTTGATTTCTTCACCGATCTCCTGCATGACCCGGTGTTCGATTGGAAGGCCGTGACAATCCCAACCTGGGACATAAGGGGCGTCATAGCCTTTCATTGTGTGAAAGCGGACGATGAAGTCTTTTATTATTTTGTTCAATCCGGTTCCGATATGTAATTCACCGGTCGGGTAAGGAGGGCCGTCATGCAGGATATATTTTTCCCTGCCTGCGCGCGCCTTGCGAATTTGTTCGTAGAGATTTTCCTTTTCCCATTTCTTTTGGATTTCCGGCTCTTTTCTGAGCAAATCCGCCTTCATGGGAAATTGTGTAGTGGGTAAGTTGAGAGTTTTTTTATAATCCATACAGATACGTAATTTATCTAAGATTGTAAATTCAGCAGGGACTTTATATCTTCGGGAGTTAAACCTTCGATTATTAATCTTTTATCCCGAGATGATTCACCCGAGATAATATGTATAGAAGATTCGTTGATTTGGAGTGTATCAGCCAACAGTTCAATCACGGCCTTGTTTGCCTTACCCTTTTCCGGCGCTGCGGTAACAGCCAACTTTAAACGCCCGCCATATTCACCGATAATTCGATTTTTTCTTGAACCCGGTTGGGTTCGGATGGAGAGAATAACGCCTGAGTTTGTTGTAACAATATCAAGCACTCTAGTAAATTATAGAAAATCCATCAAATTCGCCTAAACACTTCTCCCAGTGCACATCTATATGATTAACAAAAGCGCCTTCCGGCCCTTTTCTGCACCAGTTTACAATTTTCTCTACGGCGTCCTTTTCGCCTTCGAAAACCGCCTCAACACTGCCGTCCGAACAGTTTTTTACCCATCCTTTAACATCGAGGGTTAGAGCCTTATCTCTCGTAGTAGCACGAAAGAACACACCCTGAACCCTGCCGTGGACATAAACATGTGCCCTGATTGTAGGCATATGCTTATTCTTCAAAAATTATTTTGACCCGTAAATGTGTTCGCTGTCAGCCGCAGAAGGCAGATAGCTCAAACCCATAAACGTAAAATTTACTATCCCAAATGCGACGAGTAACCATATAGACAAAATAACAGACGCCTTCGATTTATTGATGTTCATCTTGGGTAAAACAAGTGGAGTATGTAAATATACCAGGTATGCGAGCCAGGTAATCAAAGACCATGTTTCTTTTGGATCCCACGACCAGTAATCACCCCATGCCTTTTTTGCCCAAACTGCGCCTGTAATCATGCCTAACGTGAGGAACGGGAATCCAAAAGCAACTATTTTATAACTTAACTTATCAAAATTTCTTGGCAAAATTTCTTTCCCTTCATGGGAAGCTTCACCTTTCCTGGCAAAAGGTTTTACTACCAAATATATGATACTCGTGACAAACGAGATACCAAAAGCAGCATAGCCGAGCATATAAGTAACGACATGGATCAACATCCAGTTACTTTTCAATGCGGGCATAATAGGCCTTATAGTATCATCCTGAAGCGTAGCATAAAACAATATTAACATTGCAAGAATTGACGCCAGCGCTCCTACTACCCTGAAATTATAAGTAAATTCAAAGATAATATAGATAAAGGAAGTACAACATGCATAGAATACCAATGATTCATATAAATTGGAAAAAGGCGGATGCCCTGCTTCTATCGAGCGTGTCGCGACCATTGCCAGATTGAAGCAAAACGCTAAAATAAGAAATCCCAGAGACACCCATTTTGTACCAGCGGATCTCCAGATTTCTCTTACTATATAAGCAATAGAAGCAATTATGTATATGATTAAAGTAATATTGACCAGACTCATTTTATTCCTCCACCTCTTTTTTTAGTTTTTTCCGTAGAAATGGTTTTATGTAAAAAATAAATACAACGCCAAAACACAGGGCGCCAAAACCTGAATAAACTACAGGAATGCCCGGATCCTTAACAATTTGTAAACCAGAGAAAGTTCCAGCCTCCGGATCATAACTTGACTGATAGATAACATATCCTTTATGCTTCAGGGGATCGTTTACCCTGATGGTTTTTTCTGCGACCGTCTGTCCATTTTCCTCGATACGCAATTTACTCGTAAAATGTTTAACCGATTCGCCGGTGGATTCATAAACAAGCGCGAAATTGTTATCGGTATACCAGGTAGCATACTGATTACTGGAGAATATCCAGTCTTCAACCTTTCCGCCAGGTCCTTCGACTTCAGCTAAAATGGCAGGCATCACAACCTCATCCGATTTTTTTATAACTTCTCTCTTGAAATCAAATGACGGGAAATAACTGGATACCTCTACCTGATTACCGGTATCAGGAATCGTGTACCGTTTTTCCAGTTCCCACGGCATTGTTTCAACAATATGTTTATCCTTTATGTAAACAAGTACCTGCTTCCCCTCAGTGGTTTGATAAATCCTTAATGTATTTTTTGCCATATATGTGCTGGCAATCCCACTACAGGTTATTTTCAAATTTTTATACTTCGCGGGGTGCATCTTATCCCAATCTGGAAATTTTTCGAATACCCATCGGGTTTCAACACCTTCCGGACCGTTAATTTCCACCTGGACAGCGGGATTATCTGTCGGCTGCTCACCCAGAGGACGTCTGTCTCCGTAATTATGCACATATTGTAACATTTTTACCGTATAATCAGTTCCTTCGAATTTAAAGACTTTATTTAAATCCAAAGGGTAATCCTGCGTTTGGCCGGACAATGAGACGGATAATTGCGCATTTGCCGCTTCGGCAGAATTTACAGCCTTGTCGAGTTCCTGTTGCGAAGACAGCCAGATATACTCTATGCGTATGTTTTGCTTTTTGTCCTCATAGGAATTACGGTCGTAAGCCAGCAGCCATCCCTCCGCCGCAACTTTCTCTGAACCAAAGAATTTCACAAAAACAGCGGGATTATCAGGTTTATCAGATAAATTCACAGGTTCCTGTTTTAATTCCGCATCCGGAACATAATCCTTAACAGTTACCTTATAATCTGAACCCGGCACCCGTTGCCTTTTCCCGAGTTTTACTTCCAGTACCTTCTGGCGATCCTTATTCTTCAGATAAGATACAAGCTGAAATTTCGGTTCGTTCTTTTCCAGGATGAAATCGTCTAAGGCAATGGTAAAAGGCAAGTCCTTCTTTACATAATCCAGTTTACCCTTACTATCAATCTTTTGCGTAAGAAAATAATTTACAGACTTTCCTTCATACACATTCACCCCGCCTTTTACACCCAGTTGGAATTTTACAACACCCCCTATTAATATCAAAACAAGACTCAGGTGGGTAAGAATAAAACCGGTCTGTAGAAAGGTGTTTCTCCATCTTTTGATGGTACAGCAGATGAGATTGGCGCAAAGCAAGACTAAAAGAACAGAGAACCAATACGAGTAAAAGACATTATTTAATTGCGTAATCTTAAAAAAAGTGGATAACCCATACCCATACCGTGCAACATATTCATCAAAGGTTTTTTCCTGCAAGATCACCGTTCCAATGATGCACGCCAAAACCAGAACCAGAATAATTACTACCGCCAATTTGACGGAGCAAAAGAAGTCCCAAACTTTATTAGATGAACCCTTTCGTTCGTACTGGTTTTTGTTAATTTGCTTAATATCGTTTTTTGTTTCCGCTTTCATAAATTCTTAAAAAGTAAATAATTCAAAAAAAATTCAATCAATAAATTACCTGACCATATTACATGTTTAACAAATGCTGCCTCGATTCAACTTTAGAATCCTTGAAGTGACAGTGTCTTTTCAGACTGGGGTTGTTTGAAACTTGGTTTGTGAATTGTGGATAAGCAGGTTATCGTATCTTGTAATTCTTAAAAATAAACAATTTCTAAACCAAACATTTCTCCAGATAGTCAGATATCTCGAAAAAAATTTATTTTCACAAACAACTTATTTTCCTTCACTTTCCTCGGCTGCCTCTGTTGCCTCAACTGCCGACTCTGCTGGCGCAGCCTCTTCCACCGGCGCTTCCTCTGGCTGTTCCACCAATTCAACCTCTTCCTCGGTGGTCAACGAAGACTCTTTGGGAGGCAATACGGCAGGTTGACTGATTATCAAAAATTCCACCCTTCTGTTCTCCTTCTTCCCGGCAGAAGTCGTATTAGCAGCTATCGGGCGATTAGGACCGAAACCGGCAACATGGATCTTTCCTTCGGCAATATTTTCAGTCTTTGTTAAAAAGTGAAATACACTTAAAGCGCGCCCAGCAGATAGATGGTGGTTGGAATCCCACAGGTGCTTAGTCCTCAAAATTGGGTCGGAATCCGTATGCCCGTCAATCCGGATAAAGGTAGACGGATTTTCTTTCAGGAATTCAGCCATCTTCTTTAGCGCCTTTTCTCCGCCCGGCTTTATTACCGCCATGCCAGAATCAAACAATATTTTTTCCGGGAAAAGGAGTACCGGCCCTTCTATGGTATCCCTGACTGTAACACCTTCGCCAATGGATTTTGCAAGCTTTCTGAGCTTGTTCATCTCCTCTTCGCTGGACTTTAACTTATCCGATACGGAGGAAAGCTGTTTCTTAAGCCTTGCTAATTCATCGGACTGGTCACGTATAGTAATCGCCTGTCTTCGGTTTAAATTTCTAAGTTCACTCAGCTCAGCACAACCCGACATTCCTACTACAGCTACTAAAAGGAAAAACTTCAAATATTTTTTACCATAATTAGACATGTTTTTTCCTCCAGCGGGTAAGGTGATTAAAGTTTCAATATCGTTATGTAACAGCCAACTATATTTACAATTAAAGTAAGACTATAACATTTGACGTATTCGTTTTCAAGCGTTTTTTCAATGAATTTTATTTTTTGCAACGGATCGCTCTTTCGAATATCTCAACTATTTATAAACCTTATCAGGATCGAATACCTTTTTCTCTGTAATCTCGATACTATCCGTTGCGGGGATATATTCCCGGTAATAACACGTTTTATAGCCTGCGTGACATGCTGCTACATGCTGTTCGACCATAAAAACAAGTGAATTTCCCTCGCAGTCAAACAACACCCTTTTTACAACCTGAATATGACCAGAAGTCTCACCCTTGATCATCAGTCGGTTTTGTGAACGGCGAAACACGTGAACCTTGCCTGTTTCAATCGTCTTTACAACGGCATCTTTATTCATATAACAGAGAGTAAGCACTTTCCCATCCTGTACGTCCGTTATCACCGATGGGATTAGTCCTTTTTCATTGAAGTGTAATTTTTCCAGCAACTGCATTAAGATATCTCCTTTTTAATTGTTTTCAAAAGCAACCGCAGATTTCACAGATTGCACAGATTATTTTTATCTGTGGTTTCAGTTATTTTTTTTCATTGGACTGAGATTTGTTTCGTAAGAATTTTCTTGCATAGACATCTGGCTGCCTCTTCCGGATTTTCGGACTGCATGACACTCGAAATGACGGCAATACCGTCTGCCCCTCCATTTAAAACGTTTTCTATATTTTTTTCGTTAATTCCGCCCAATGCAATAATTGGTAAATCAATCTCGTTTTTTAACTTCTTGATATCTTCGACCCCAGTCGGCTTTAGAAGACCTGACTTCGAAGGTGTATCATAAATAGGGTGTCAAAAGGGTCACATCTTAAATATTAAGTATTGATATTTTTTATTCAGTTATTATAATAATTCTAACTCGTTTTTCACTTTAAATTTTTAAAAGAAGAAAAGTCTCATGGCAAGACCTTTACGAATAGAATATTCTGGTGCGTATTATCATGTCATTAATCGGGGAAATGCCGGTGAAAATATATTTATAGATGAACGAGATAAAGAAAAATTCCTGGAATACCTTGCAAAAGGTGTAGAACGGTTTACAACAAGAATACATACGTACTGTCTCATGTCCAATCATTATCATTTGTTACTCGAAACACCACAAGCCAATTTAAGTGTAGCAATTCAATGGCTTAATGTGAGCTACTCAGTTTATTTCAATAAAAGACATCGAAGAAAAGGCCATCTCTTCCAGGGCAGATTTAAGGCCGTCCTGTTAGATGCAAATGAATATCTTATCCTGCTTTCTCGTTACATCCATCTTAACCCTGTTCGTGCGAAGATGGTGACACATCCCCTTGAGTATTCATGGAGTAGTTATCCTGTATTTACAGGAAAAAGACGAAAACCCGAATGGCTTATTACGGAAACAATATTGTCATATTTTGGGAAAGAGAAAAAGGAAGCAACCATGAATTATAAAAGCTATGTTGAGAAAGTGAATATGGAAACCCTTGAAAATCCAGACAAAAACATGCTGGGAGGGTTTATCCTTGGTGGGGCTGGCTTTGTAGACTGGGTGAAAGATAAATTTCTTTCAAAAAAGAATAAGGAGAAAGAAATTCCCCAGCTTAAGAAATTAAAACCTAAGGTGGCACTTACAACAATTATTCAGTCTGTGTGTGATGAATTCAGGTGTAGCGAAGATCAGATAAAAATAAAGGGTCGCAAGGATAACAAGGCACGAGCAATTGCAATGTATCTTGCCAGAGACCTGAGCGGGATGTCATGCAAAGACATGGGGATATTTTTTGATGGTATATCAGGAGCGGCAATTACCATGAAATATAACCAGATAAAGACAGAACTGATGCGAAACAAAAAACTGGGTGATAAGATAGCAAACTTGAAGAAACAATTACTTAATATTTAAGATGTGACCCTCTTCTCCTCTTACCCTCTCTTACCCTCTCTTACCCTCTCTTACCCTCTCTTACCCTCTCTTACCCTCTCCTCCCTGTCCACCCGACCTAAATTGGGTTCCATTCCTTAAAAATGTTGATGACCGCTGCGGTGCCGCCTGACGGCGTGATGGACGGTCGCCACACGGCGACATCCTCGTTGGAAATCTTCCACAGCTTGGCAGAAACGATACTGGAATCTTTCCAACAATAGCGGCTCCAATCTGGATTGTTGAATTCGATTGGAGCGTCATCGACTGTCGAGCGCCTACCAAGCTCAAGAACCTTGAGCAATGCCGCGAAGGAGGCTGCGTAATACTCTTCCTTCGAAAAATCGAAAAGAGGATACCCAGCAAGACAATGCGTCCCTCCGAGATAGGCTATTGAGATCGAGCGAAAGTTCTTGACGTTTGCAAACACCATCTGAATCTCATCTACCCTCCAGCCCTCGATGAATAGTCGCAAACCGGGAACGTTGCTGAATGCTTCCGGCAGCGCAACTTGAAAGGCCAGGTTGCTGATTTCTTTGATCCCCTTTTCCTTCATTTGCCTAGCTACTTCCCACGCGACTGCGGAAATCTTGAAAACCATTCCCAAATACTCTTCTGACTGGGCATTAACGATTGGAAAGGCAAACGATGGGTAGATAGACGTCGTTTTGGTGATGGGGACCTTACCTAAAAGACAGCTTTCTGCATAGTGCGCGTCGTTGAGCACCACCACATTCTGGCAATGTGGAAGGAGGCAAAGCACCTCCCATACATCCAAACCAAGTTTTTGATCGAGCACAACGCGAAAGGAATGCCCCTTGAGGTCTTGAGAAAGGCGTGTCGCAAATTGTTTTGTCGATGAATCTGGCCAAGCGTATGAAATGAAAAGAGATCTAGGGTCTCCTGCGAGTTCCTCGCATAGCTTTCGCAAAGGGGGGTTCAGGTCGCTCTCCAACTTTCGAGCGTGCGGCAACTCAATCTTCATTCGCTCACTATCGCGGTCACGCAACCGAGCCTGGAGTGTCTGTACGTCGGGGTCGTTCGGGAGAAGCCGAGAAAGTCTTTGAACAAGGTGCCCCGCTGATTCAAAGTCGCCCCTGTCGAGTCTCAACAAGGCTAAGTTGAATAAGGCGTCGCTCCAGTCAGGGTCTAACTGAAGGGTTTTCTCGAACCACGCCTCGGCTTTGCTCGCCTCACCTTCACCGAGTAGGCAAACGCCCATATTGTGTGTTGCAACAGCATCGCTTGGGTCGATATCAAGGGCGGCTTGGTAGCAGGCACGTGCTTCCGCGAATTTGTGAAGAAGTTCAAGAACATTTCCCTTGTTGGTAATGGCCTTTGCGTAGGACCCGTCAAGCCCGATGGCTTGGTCAAAAGCGTTGAGGGCCTGGCCTAGCTTTCCCCACTCTCGAAGCAATATCCCGTAATTATTCCACAGCCTGGAGGACCTTGCGAACAATTGCAGCGCGGTCTTATAAATTAATTCGGCTGCACCATAGTTACGCGATCGCCGCAACACACTCGCCAGTTCCGCCCAATGCTCCGGATTCTTGTAATTCGCGGGCAAGTGAGTCGTAACCATCCCAAGCAGTTTGGAATCAACACCAATATCACGCAGTTCCCGGAGTAGAAGATGAACTTGCTCTGATGGACTTTTCATAGCTCAGTATTTCCTTCCCTAACGGAGCGCAATTGAGCTGGAAATAAGAGAACATAAGGGTCGTAGAACATAAGGGTAACATCTTAAAAAATAAATATTGATATTTATTATGGCGAATATTATAACATTTTTTCAATTATCTTTCACTTTACATTTTTCCCTGTAGGGGCTCTCATGGCAAGAACTTTACTTCACGTAAGGATTTTGGGGCATTTTAATGTTACAATTTTCTTGCACAGACATCTCGCTGCTTCTTCCGGATTTTCGGACTGCATAACACTCGAAATGACGGCAATACCGTCTGCCCCTCCATTTAAAACGTTTTCTACATTTTTTTCGTTAATTCCGCCCAATGCAATAATTGGTAAATCAATCTCGTTTTTTAACTTCTTGATATCTTCGACACCAGTCGGCTTTAGAAGACCTGACTTCGAAGGTGTATCGAAGACAGGGCCAAACGTAATATAATCAGCCCCGTTGCTCCAGGCTTGTAATGCCTCCTGACGATTATGGGTAGAAACTCCTATCAGTTTTTCAAAACCGACTAATTTCCTCACTATATCTAATGGCAGTGATTGCCAGCCCAAATGAACGCCATCGGCTTCAACAGCAAGGGCAATGTCAACCCTGTCGTTGATAATCAAACTTGCTTTAAAATCGGAAGTCATCTTTCTCAGTTCGCATGCTAAAGAATAAAGTTCCTGCGTTGTAAGCCCCTTTTCCCTTAATTGTACCGTCTTAACACCCCCCTTTAAGGCCAGTTTTATGGTGTCTAAAAATGGTCGCTTACAAAGAC
The DNA here is from genome assembly GCA_016188675.1 of Planctomycetota bacterium. Lineage (GTDB taxonomy): Bacteria > Planctomycetota > Brocadiia > Brocadiales > Brocadiaceae > Wunengus. The sequence continues at coordinate 6,369 of JACPHJ010000135.1, read as the reverse complement.
TCCTATCCGTAATGAGCACAAGGAAAAGATTACTGATCAGTTGCTCTTTTAACATGCAACATGCACTCTACTTTATTAATGAATACTTTATAAATTGGCTCTGCGTCTTGAATGAATTTCTTTATCGTATTCCAACGAATGTCCAAATACTCGTGGGCAAGTATGTTTCGGAGCACAGCCCATTGAGAAATATCATCTCCAAAGGATTCGTCAAAATGCTGAGTAGTGCCAAGCTCCTTCAAAACAACCTTATATGAAGTGGGAATTCTTCTCCCTTCAACTGCAAGTATCACCTTAGCAATATCAATAGAACAATTAACCATGTTTTCAATCCATCTACCGAGATTTCTCCGCGTATCTCTATATCATCATTATACGTTTTCCAATCAACCTTTGAAAATTTTGAGAAATCAGCGAATTCAGACTTCATGAAGTCAACGTATTTATCAACCGTTCCCGATCTTCAGGCAAGAGCCCCACGTTTCACTTTCTCCTTAAAATTCCAGTAATGTTCAATCCATTCTCTGAAATCTGTCGCCTCGGAGGTAATTCTTACAAGAAAATCCAGATAAAGATTACGATTTTTTATTATAATAGGAATCCCGCGGAGGGCGCTATCTGCAATAGTCGGTGTTGCCCTGTTGAGAACCAGCAAATCAACTTCTTTTTCAATAATATTTTCAATGTCCAGCCATATTGATCTTTCATTATCATTATAAAAATCTGTTTCTTCCCATTCTAATGCACGTCCTCTGGGGTGAAAATAAATCGCTATATCAACATCTGAATCAATGCACTCCTGATTCTTCGCCCATGACCCAAAAAGAAAAGCCATGGAAATATCATCTCTCTTATCAAAGTAATTTCTAAGTTTTTCTATGATTTTATCGGCCTTTATCATTGATTTGTATTTATTAAACAGTAAGTGTCGGTATTAATTTTTTATCAATAAGATTATTATTTCGTTTCAGAAGCGGGTTTATAACCCGGCTTATAAATTCTTCCACTTGCTGCGGCGCCCTGCCGACCAATCTTGTCGGGTCTGAAATCTCCCGTATCTTTGATTTTATCTTCAAAAAAGAGGGGTCTTTTGCAATTTGTTCCAGAAGGTCATTTTCTTTGCCGTCTTCCTTCATCCTTCGGGCAGCCTCCATCGCGTGTCTGCGGATTTTTTCGTGGAGTTCCTGGCGGTCCCCGCCCGCATTTACAGCCTCCATAAGGATGTTTTCGGTTATCATAAAAGGCAATTCATCGGCAAGATGACGCTTTATTACAGAGGGATAAACGCTGAAACCGGAGGCAACGTTCAACATAATATTCAATATGCCGTCTATGGCAAGGAATGCCTCCGGGACTGAAATCCTTTTGTTGGCGGAATCGTCCAGCGTCCTTTCAAACCACTGGGCAGCGGCAGTAAATGCCGGATTCAAACAGTTGCAAAGGACATAACGTGCAATGGCGGCTATACGCTCACAACGCATGGGGTTTCGCTTGTAAGCCATCGCCGAGGAGCCAATCTGTTCTTCCTCAAACGGTTCTTCCGCTTCTTTCAGGTGTTGAAGCAATCGCATGTCGTTGGAAAATTTATGTGCGGACTGCGCAATGCCCGCCAGGCTGAATACAATCTGGCTATCGATTTTTCGGCTGTAGGTCTGCCCTGTTACAGGATAATAACCATCAAATCCCATCTTTTTAGTAACAAGTTCGTCAAGTTTTTTTACCTTCTCAGTATCATTATGAAATAGCGTCATAAAGCTGGCCTGTGTGCCTGTCGTCCCCTTTACACCGTGGAACTGCAATCCTTTAATCCGCATTTCGATCTCTTCAATATCAAAAATAAAATCCTGTGTCCATAAGCAAATCCGTTTTCCCAATGTCGTTGGCTGCGCCGGCTGGAAGTGTGTAAAACTCAAAGTTGCAAGGTCTTTATATTTCATCGCCTGATTCGAAAGCACACTTACAATGTTTACAAGTTTGGCAAGGATAACACGCAATCCTTCTTTCATCTGTATGAGCTCGGTATTGTCCTGGACATAGGCGCTGGTCGCACCAAGATGGATAATTGGCCTTGCCTTCGGACACTGCTCACCATAGGCATGAATGTGTGACATTACATCGTGTCTGAGTTTCTTCTCGTATTCACGCGCAACGTCAAAGTTGATCGTGTCCTGAAAGCATCGCATTTCATCGATCTGGTCGTTTGAAACAGTCTTTAATCCGAGTTCCTGCTGTGCCTCTGCAAGCGCAATCCAGAGCCGTCTCCAGGCGCTAAACTTATACTGATCAGAAAAGATATAACACATCTCTTTACTGGCGTAACGTTCGGAAAGCGGCGATTGGTATTTATTGTAACGATCAGTTATGGACATAAGTTCACATTAAGGAATTTCAATTACCCGCGAAATGCACGAAAACAGCTTAATTACATTCGTTCCTTTTCGGGTATTTTAATAATAAACGAATAAAAATCAATCTTTAATAAATAAAAAAGGCGTTAGACTCAAACAGTCTAACGCCTTTTAATGTATTCTCGCTTTGAACACAGATTTTACAGTTATTACAGAAATCTGTAATACAAATTTATAAAACCTTGCTTTTTAGCAAAGTTTTTTAGTTAATTTTTTGTGTAAGATATTTTACCACCCCTTTATCCCCTCCTTGTGAAGGAGGGGAAAGAGGGGTGGTTTCTCTGGTCGTGGCTCTGCCACGCTGTGTCCTGAATAAAATCAATGTCTATGTCCGCACGGCGGCGTCCCGGCAGTTTCTTTCTCTTCCGGAATTTCTCCAATGACGGCATTGGTCGTTAAGAGTAAGGCCGCAATACTTGCGCCATTTTGTAATGCTGTTTTTACGACTTTTGATGCATCTACGATACCGGCTTCCACCATGTCCGTATATTTTTCACCAAAAGCATCATACCCAAAATTACCTTTACCCTCTTTCACCTTCTGTAATATGACGGCGCCTTCCAGTCCGGCATTCTCAACAATCTGCTGAATTGGTCTTTCGATAGCCATCTGAACGATATTTACGCCGGTCTTCTCGTCCCCTTTGGTTTGCACCGATTCCAGCACCTTTGACGCCCTTATCAAAGCAACCCCGCCTCCAGGCAGGATGCCCTCTTCCACAGCGGCCCTGGTGGCATGTACCGCATCCTCCACACGGGACTTCTTTTCCTTCATTTCCGCCTCAGTAGCAGCGCCAACATTAATACGCGCAATCCCTCCGGAAAGTTTTGCGAGCCGTTCCTGTAATTTCTCGCGATCATAATCGGAAGTGGTTATGCTTATCTCTGCCTTGATCTGTGAAATTCTTCCCTGGATTTCTTTTGGATCTCCAGCCCCCTCCACTACAGTGGTCGTATCCTTATCGACAACCACCTTCTTTGCTCTGCCAAGGTCAGTTAGCTGAACGCTGGAAAGCTGTATGCCTAAATCTTCAAACAATGCCTTCCCGCCTGTAAGGGCGGCAATATCGCCCAGCATCGCTTTCCTTCTGTCGCCAAAACCAGGCGACTTTACGGCAACGCACTGTAAAGTGCCGCGGATTTTATTGACAACAAGCGTACTAAGCGCCTCCCCCTCTATATCCTCGGCAATAATAACCAATGCCCTGCCAGATTTGGCAATCTTTTCCAATAAAGGGACAATTTCTTTGATGACGGACAATTTCTTTTCGTATATCAAAATATAGGGGTTCTCAAATACAACTTCCATGGTGTCAGGGGAAGTGACAAAATATGGGGACAAATACCCCCTGTCAAATTGCATCCCTTCGACTAAATCAACTGTAGTCTTCAGGCTTTTCCCCTCTTCCACCGTGATTACACCATCTTTGCCGACCTTTTCCATTGCATCTGCTATTTGGTTGCCAATCTCTTCATCATTATTTGCTGCAATCGTAGCAATCTGGGTGATCTCCTTTTTTCCAGATACCTTGATGCTCGCTCTTGTGAGTTCTTTTGACAGGGCATCCACAGCCTTTTCAATACCGTGTTTTATGTCCACAGGATTAGCCCCAGCCGTAATATTCTTGATGCCTTCCTCAAATATCGCCTCGGCCAAAAGTGTTGCCGTTGACGTGCCGTCTCCTACCATATCATTCGTCTTTGATGCAGCCTCTTTGACCATCTTGGCGCCCATGTCCTCGTATGGGTCTTCGAGCTCGATCTCCTTTGCAACGGTAACGCCGTCGTTAATCACCACAGGCGAGCCGAAACCTTTTTCAATAACAACATTACGGCCTTTCGGTCCCAGGGTAACCTTAACGGCTTTCGACAATTTTTTTATACCGTTCTTTACCGCATCGCTTGCATCATGTCCATAGATAATCTTTTTTGCAGCCATCACTACCTCCTAAAATATTAATCTATTACCGCCAGAATGTCATCTTCAGACATCAACAGGTAATCCTCACCGTCAATCTTCACTTCGGTACCGCCGTAAGAACTGAACAATACCCTGTCGCCCTTTTTCACCTGAAATTTGGCGCGTTCCCCGCTCTTCAATATCCTTCCGTCTCCAAGGGCAATGATCTTGCCTTCTTTTGGTTTTTCTTTAGCCGTATCGGGTAATACGATACCACCCGCTGTCTTTCCTTCCGCCTCGACTCTTTTGACTAATACCTTTTCTCCTAATGGCCTTACATTCATAACCTGAATTACTCCTTTCTATAAACTATCAAAAACCACTGCCTGCTTATTTCCAATAGTACTTCGCAATGACTTGTTCGACAGAATCACGTAAAATGTTAACGTTAATCGGCTTTGGTATCAGCGTGTAAGCATCTGCGCTGATAAGGTCTATCTGAAGTTCTTTTGTTATATCACCCGACATAAAAATACAGGGAATAGCGACCCTTATTTCGCTCCTGATAATCTTGAATGTTTCAAGGCCGCTGTAATCAGGAAGGTGCGCATCTAAAATTAACAGGTGCAACTCCTCACTCCTGGCTATTTTTACAGCCTCCCGGCCACAACTGGCAAGATAGGTAGTATAACCCTTCAGTTCAAATACATCCCGTAAACTATCACGGCATGACGCATCGTCATCGGTTATGAGAAGTGAATAATGACGCGCACGCGGGTCTAATAATGCCATCATATTTAAATCCTCTATTTATTTTTAAAACCATGACAAAGAATTTAGCAAATCATATACCATCTAAACAATTGTAATTTTACCAAAACTGGGAGTAAGTTGTTAATCTCACAATAACGTAATTTTCCCATAGCGTAAATAGTCCTATTATTTCATGAAATAATTACTTACTACCACTTGAAGTTTAAAAATTTACATCATTTGTAAATTATTTTACAAATTATTATTGGACTTATCAATAATTTTTATTGTTGTCATTTTGACACTTTTTAGGTCAGTGAATGCTTATTGCTGTCACTATGGCAGACGCATATTGCCGTTAGTGTGTTACCGATTACATCCTTGATTAATAAACTGCTGGTTAATATAATCTCTAATCTTGTAACAATTTAGTTTTTTGAAAAAAATTCTGTATGAATAGTATTTATTATAAGGGGCAGGTTTCAAACCTGCCCCTACACAGCTACTTATGAAAGGCTAACATGGGGAGTTCGCAGTTACTCCAAAAGATTAGCACGCTATTAAACCTGATTAAATTCTCGCATACCATATTTTCATTTCCTTTTGCCGTGATGAGCGCATTTCTTGCGGCAGGCGGTATGCCCGGCGTAAAGCAACTATTGTTAATCATAGCAGCGCTGATAACGGCACGCAGCGCCGCTATGTCATTCAATAGGCTGGTTGATACCAATTACGACGTCAGTAATCCACGCACGGCTTACCGCGTCACCCTCCAGAACAAAATCGGGAGAACAAATATGTGGATATTTGTCATCCTATGCATCGTAATTTTTATTCTTTGTGCATGGGCGCTGAACCGGCTGGCATTCTATATGGCTCCCCTGGCCATCCTCATCATCTTCGGATACTCATACACAAAGCGGTTTACCCATTTATCCCATTTCGTCCTCGGCCTTGCATTGGCGCTTTCACCCATCGGTGCATGGGTAGGAATACAAGGCACATTGGCAATTACGCCGTTTTTGCTGGCATTTGCCGTAATCCTGTGGACGGCGGGATTTGACATTATCTATGCGTGTCAGGACATTGAGCATGACAAGAAATCAGGACTACACTCCATTCCCAAGAAATTAGGCATTACGGGGGCATTAATACTTTCGGTTATACTGCATCTTTTCATGGTAGGGATACTTCTTCTATTACCCCGGTATGCGAGTCTGAGTATTATTTACTCAATAGGTGTATATATTGTTGCCGCATTGCTCCTTTATGAACATTCGCTGGTAAAACCCAAAGACCTGTCAAAGGT
>JACPHJ010000138.1 GCA_016188675.1 Planctomycetota bacterium | reverse complement strand
TCCTTTCCAAGGTTTAAAGACTTCCCATCTTAACCGATGGTCTAAAGCCTTTATGATATTTAATATCACAAAAGGTTATTGCCTGTTCAAGGCTTTTTAACCTCCTTGGAAGGATGCTGCTTTTTCATATTACCATTCCGAACGATAACGATTACAACCCCCTTGCCCCCTTTTTTAAGGGGGATTTTGTTAAGCCTCCACTGGTTAATAAAGGGGGGCGTTAAGTCCCCCTTAATAAAGGGGGATTTAGGAGGTTGTCTATACCATAAAACACATAGACTTGAACTATTACAAATTTTAATTAAGTCCATTTCAAACCCTAGTGACGAGAAAGTAGCGCAGTATCCTGCTGATAGTAAAGCTTTAACTCCTCATAAAGTTCCGGGTGTTTTCGCTTGAGTTGCACTGCCTTCTCAAAGAAACATTCCGTCGCCACAGCAAAAAACTCTGCGGGATTTGTTGCGCCATATTTATCCAACACTGTCTTCCGGCCATACTCGGCATCTTGCTGTAGTTTTGCATACTCCGCTCCGAGTATACGCGCCCATGCAACATACATCGAACGTCGCGGCAAGATGGGCGACCCGTGGGCAGCGCCTCCCTCTTGGTCCAACTGGTGCGCAAACTCATGCAGTACAACATTATGGCCGTCATGGATATCGGCTGCGCCCCTCAGCACGTCATCCCATGACAAGACAACCGCTCCATGATGCCACGACTCACCAAGCCGAACCGAATCCCCCTCGCGTACAATTCCACCCATAGACTCAGCCACGTGCGCTATGTATGTGCTGGGGTAGACCAATATTGAACTCAATGTCGGGTAGTAGTCCGTATCACGGTGGAGCAGCAGGAGGCAGGCTTGTGCGGCAATAGTGATCTTGATCTCGTCGGTCACTTGCAAACCGCGGCAACCCTCAAAATGCTTTTCAGCGAGAAAGACCTGAATATGACCCTGAAGTTCCCGCTGGTCTGCTTCGGGCAAACAGCGATAGAATGGAACATTATCTTCTATGATTTTGAGCCATGCCTGGGGCAATGGAGCAGTACGCAGGGAATCACGCCGGTGATGTTTAAAACCAAACATACTGAAATTCCTCAACTCTCACTTTTTTCTCTGAGTATAGAAGGATCTATGGTCATGTCTTAAATATTAAATATTGTAGTTATGCCATTATTTATAATTTAAGATGTGACCCTCTTTTGACCCTTATTAGAAACAGTTTTAATGTTCTATTGTTACTGCGATCCTTTTGCTCGTTTTTTTCATTTCAATCTCAATATCCGTGTATTCTCCTTCTTCAAGTGTTATTGTCTGCTTGACCGTCTTATAACCCTTCTTTAATGCGGTAATAGTATAAGTATCTGCATCTAAATCTGCAAATTCAAATACTCCATCTTCGTCCGAAGTTGTCTTCTTTAAAACTTTAGTATTTGTCACTTTAAGCCTTATTTTTGCAGATTCAATAGGATTGCCCCTTCTATCTATCACATACCCAGAAATACTACCCTTTTCATTTGGTGTTGGCGATGGAGAAGGTATTGGTGTCGGTTGGGAATAAGTTACTGTAATAATATCAGTATTCGTATTTTCAGCGCCATCAAGAGCAGTAACTGTTATCACGTTATCCCCGCTCGATAAACTTACGTTTGAAATACTCCAACTGGTAGTTCCAGTGGCTGTCCCGCTTTCACCATTGCTATTGACCCACGTTACACCGCTTATTCCGCTTGTAGAATCAAAGGCAACGCCATCCAGACTTACCACATTACTTGTAGATGTATATGTAGCGCTAGATGTAGGACTGGTAATAATTATCGTTGGTGTGGCTGTATCCAGAATGATGGAAGTGCTAGCAAGTCTTGAAATATTTTCCGAGGCATCTTTATACCATACATATATCGTTTTACTACCGTCACCGCTGCTTAAGGTATATGAAATATCTTCGGTGTAACTTGTTGTGGAAGTTATCGCTGTCCAGCCAGAGTCAGATGCTGATGGAGTAGTAGAGCTTGTAGAAATGTAGTATCCACTAACTCCGACATCATCTGTTGCTGAAAGCGTTAGGGTAACAGTAGTCGTATTTGTATAATAGCCTTCGGCGTTAATACTTATAGAACCATTTGGCGATGCTGTGTCAGTTGTAGTAAAAGACATTTCGCTTCCATAAGCGGTGCCAGCACTATTCTGTGCCACAAGCCTATAATAATAAGTTGTTCCAGCCGACAATCCACTTATTTCAATGCTTACCGTTGTGTCAGTCGTCTCACTTACACTTTGGGTTGAGGAGGTATTTGTGTATGAGTTATGCGATGTACCATACTCAAACCATACTGTTGTAGTCCACCCACTTGTATTTACAATCCCATTTAATTTTACTGAATTTGTTGTTATATTCGTTACTGCCCCTGTCGTCACTACAGGTAACGGTACAAATGTTGTAGTAAATGATACTTCACTTCCATAGGTTATTCCCGCATAATCCTCTGCTAAAAATCTATAGTAATAAGTAGTTTCAGCAGATAACCCACTTACAGTCCAAGAAACTTTTATCTCTCCCCCTGGTCCATACCTGCTTCCCACATCTACTTTCTCGCTATAAGAACCACTAACAGTACCGTATTCAAACCAGTATTTCACATCAACCGAACTACTTAAGCCCAACGTCCCATTTAGCATTGCTGAGTTTGAAGTTATGTTTGTTGCTTGACCAGTCGTTACAGTTGTTAAAGTTGTTTTCAAAATTGCAGTATTAATTGATGCTTTGCCAGTTACAAACTCAGTAGTTACTATAGCTGATTTATTCTGAGCCAACGATATCCCATTAAGAGTAAATAACAATAAAAATAAAATTATTGTGTACCAGAAGAAATAAAGGGTAAACCACAACTTTACAGGCTGGATAAAACTAAATGATATGTTTCTCACAATTTCTATGCCTCCTTTAGGAATAAATAGGGACGGAGATTATTATCTTGCTGTCTCTCTTTTCTAGTTAACTTCGCATTAATTCATAAACAATCTGTTCTAACTCATCATTACTTAAAATTGCTGAATCCTCACCAATTATGGCATGAAATCTTAAGAATTCATCGGAATAAGACGAACATACAAAATACTCCTGACTACATCTTGCTATTGCTTCATTAACTACGTCAAAGTTGAATTGTGATTCAGACGAAGAAACACCGACCAGCATACAATGTGACGATAGCGGCAGAAATATATTTTTTATTTGTTCGGCTTCATCGTAAATGACTCCAAACCTCTTTTTCCCATCCATCTCATACAAACACCCAACATCGCCGAGTATTAGCTGTTTGGCTGGTTTATAAACAAACCATCGCAAATGGTTAAACCTATTTACATTTATCCCAGATGTTGACATTTCAGATAAAGACTTATTATGTGTATTTTTAACAATTTTCGGAAATTCTTTTATTGCATATCCGGATAAATATTTACATATATCTTCAATTCCTTGTCCTTGATTTTCTATAAGATCCGGAAGCATTTGTTTGTACTTTTTCATTAACATTACTCTTTGTTGTCTCGGTATAGAACGATTTTTACACTCTTTCTTTATTTTCTCCTCTATTAAATTTGGGTGTTTTTTAAAGTACTTTTTAACATTTTCTGGATCGGAGAAGTATTCTGTAATTGCATTGGTCATGTATTCCGTAGAGTTTTTAAAAAAATTTCTCAAAAGTTTCGCTCGGAGAAAAAGGTGTACTACAAACTCGCCTATCCTTTTATCTGACACTTCAACCTGGTCTCCTTTATCTCTTAACTCTTCTACCATGTATGTGTATTCATTTTCTATTGCTGTAATTACGTCATCTGCGCTTATCTCATCTTTTTTCCCATAAAAATATTTTTCAGCGCCAATGTTGATAATATTGGTCTCAAAAGGAGTTTTGTGTTTTCGATATAAAAAAGTAAATACCCCGTCATCTTGGATTCGACTAGCAAACCCTTTAAGTAAAAACCTCGGAAGTATGTGATGTCTAAAACCTGCCATAATTATGTATGGGAACAAATATGGATTAACACTATTATATATCTGACAAGAAACGGTTATTGTCTTTGTTTTACCTGTTTTTCTATAGGAACAACTCTTTTTCTGCCTTCGCAATATCGAACATATAATTGATGATCGCCTTTGCCATTTCTGTAAAAGTTACAACCCCCGCGCCTTAAAAGGCGAATTAATTCCTTTGGTTTGAGGGACGGGATATTCTTAGGCATACAATGCCCTTAATTCGTATGATTCTGATGCGGGTTTTTTTCCCTCCACTGTCAGAAATTCGTGGAGTTCTTTTATAGATAGCGATTACAACCCCCTTACCCCCTTTATTAAGGGGGATTTTTTAAAGTTCGCTTCTTTCGCGAATGAGGTTTTTAAAGTCCCCCTTAACAAAGGGGGATTCAGGGGGTTGTTGCGGATTGCTTCAGTCGTTCCTCCTTCGGAATGGTAATATGAAAAAGCAGCATCCTTCCAAGGAGGTTAAAAAGCCTTGAACAGGCAATAACCTTTTGTGATATTAAATATCATAAAGGCTTTAG
>JACPHJ010000129.1 GCA_016188675.1 Planctomycetota bacterium | reverse complement strand
TACTCAAAATAGAACATCTCATTGGGAAAATACCGGCATGGCGAAACCAGTTCCGTCATACTTATCGAAGGGTATAACTGGCATAGCCGTTGTTCTCTGACCACGCCCACAGGACGTGGTTTTCTACATTATTAATAAATTCCCTGAACGACATCCCAACCATGCGATAAAGTACAGCCCTCCTGCTTAGATCACGGCTACCCTTATAAATTTCTAATGCAGAACTGCCGGAGGCTATTATTGTGAGCTTAGGGATGTGTCATAGATGCTTTTCAATTCTGTTGACCATGTAGGATACTTGTGTATCTCATCAAAGCATACCATTTCACCGCCAAGATTATAGAATTGCTCGGCTATTTCATACAGCGACCGGTTGCCGATGAGAAAGTGATCCGCCTGAATATAAAGCGCCTTATTTGTAAAGATGTGCTTATTATACGAGGCGAGGATATGCTGTATAATTGCTGTAGTTTTCCCAACGCCTCTCTGGCCGACTACAATAGAGAAACGGCTTTTGAAAGGATTAGACTTCAGGAAATATCTAATATAATCCCTGCTGTTTAATCGTATAAAATTCTGGCTGAGGCGAAATAATTCTTCAAGCATACTATCCCCTTTATTAGGAATGGATTCCTATAATATCCGTCTTTTGATAGGAATGCAATACTATTTATCAAAAGGCGATCTATCCTCACTGAATTTGTCTTCATGAAACCTGTCCTCGTGAAAACGGGGAATGGGGAGCGGTGAAAGGATGTGTCTTTTAGCATTTCCATTCAGATATAATTTGTCAATTTGAAGGATTCTCCCCTTAGATATTTTTTGAAGACCTTCTTATCCGTATGCCTTCCGGGGTAATGATAATCAGATTCCCTTTTATATCTTCTGCCTTGATAGACTGATAATATTTTTTGAATATCGTGAGTGTCTTATCAACAGGTCTTTTATATATTTTAGCGACAACAATTCCTCCGCATCTTTCCGGAGGAAACCTGAATATCCTTGTAAAGTCTTTATCCATGGTAATAATAACCATATTTTCCCTGCATGCCTTTTCATATACCTCATCATCAGAAATGCCAGAAAGACCACTATCCCTTATACTCAGCACATCGTTCCCGAGAGACCTCAAATAATCAATAATTGGTTCAAAGAGGTTTTCATTGGCAAAAATCTTCACGCTGTAACCCCTGCTTCCTCATCAGCAAGAAGAGAAGCATATGATAGACATGCCCTGATGTCTTCATCAGTAATATTTGGATATGCCTTTTTAATTCCTTCAAAACTTTCCCCAGCAGCGAGAAGGTCTAGTACGATGTGCGCAGGGATTCTGGTCCCCTTAATACATGGTTTGCCACTGCATATCTTTGGATCAGATACTATTCTTTCAATACTTTTATTCATACCTTTAACCTCCCTTTATAATCTTACAATTTAGCCCTCAACAATCGCAATATCTTCCTCGCTAATTTATTCAGGTTCATTCGCGTTTCTATTGGTTTTTCCAAAAAATGGCCACGGTTTACCAGAATTAAAGGACGGATGCCTGGGCTCATTATTGGGGCGTCCATACTCTAAACGCCACGCTTCTATTTGCCCAAGAAGCAACCAAGCTGAACGTTTCCGATATTGGTCATCTAAAGTCATCTCGAAAAGACGATATCGAATCTCGCTCGACGTTATAGGCTCAATGGTATATCCATACCCTCCGCCATATGGCTGTCTCCCCAAAAAAGCTCTCTCTAAACCACGAGACAGTTCGTAAGGAATTGAAGGTTTCGTTTGATCATGAATCAAGCTAAGACCTGCAACCAATGCTTCCGATGTGCCTATTCGTGAAACAACTTCCGCTAGTAAGCTACGCATCACCGAAGAATGTTCCATCTTGCAGAGTTCATACACCCGGTACATAACCTTAGAATCATCGCAAGTGATATCTGCGATATACTTAGCAAGACGATCATGATGCGCGGTCTGCTGGTCTTTAAAAAGCTCGATGCTGGGATCAATAAAACTCATCAAAATCTGCTTTGATTTGGAAGTATTAAGTGCCGCAATAGCATCAATCCATTCACCCTTTATTTGATCTAATCCTCTCCCATACTTGTCCGGGAGTTCCAACAGAAGATCGAGCGCCTCATCACATCGACTATTACCGAGAGCAACGAGCATTTCCCGTAAGTCGTAAATGGGAATTTGCACTGTAGCTATAATCTCTTTGATGCGTGCTATCCCTGCCGAAGGGGGATAAATAAAAGGCATCAGACAAAAATATCGTTGTAAAAGAAAACGATTTTGCTGATCGTAAAATTCCCCTGGCTGTATAATTTGATTGATGATAGGGTTAAGTACTTTTAATGCCTCATCCGCTTGTATAATTGCCCCATTGAATAATAATGCTTCAAGTGCTTCTGCTCTGGCGTAACCATCCCACCGACCGGGTAGAGCCATTATATCCATAACAAGATCAACTGAGTCCCGACCATCAAGGATAGCTATGATGCATGCTAGTGTTTTCAATCGTCCATTGAAGGAATCTGGTTTATCGCTTTGAGACTGTTGTTCCTTAATTGCGCCAATTCTCTGCTTGATAGCGTTTGCATAACGACGCCGTTGGTCCTCGTAAAAATAAATTTCTTGTCGGCCAGAGCGAGCTTTCCACAAAATTTGATAGTTTATTTTCTTAAACCCATGCTGGGCTTCCGAGCTATTCATTCTAGCTAAGCGAACTAACGCTTTAGCGGCATCCCGCTCATATTCCGGCTCAGATAAAACATTTAGAAGGGTATCCTCCGCGCCTTGAGGATCTAAACATTCTACCGCCCGTACATGCCAATTAGAATAGGACATTACTCCACCGTTCCCCATCGGACCCCGATCACCTTTGCGCCATGCATCTCTCCCTCTCCTCATACGCCCGATATCGGCTTGAATAAGTTTATTCAAATCCTCCATATCTTCAGGATAGCCAACTCTGGCCAAAGCTGTCGCAAGTTCACTTTTAAAAGAGCCGTTAAAATCATCCTGACTTAATACAGACGAAATTCCTCTTTTTAAATAGGCCCTCAAACCCTGTCGTAAATCCTCCGCTAATTGACCCTTCAAATCAGAACTTGTATCTCCAATCCTCCCCAAAAGTTCAACAGCAACCCGAAATTCAACAGGATTAAACACCGAAGACAACCGGTTCAACATGCCAGATATAGCTACATCTGAAGGCATTGCTCGAAATAAACCTTGTAGCTGTGTTATGATTTTCCAGTGTATCTCGGTGGTTTTTCCATGAGAATGAATTATCTCAATTCGAAGTGAGCATAACCGCGAAAATACATCTCCTGCGAGGTCGGCATCGGCAGTTGCGACCAAAACAGACACAATTGCGGAATTGTTTCTTTCAAGAGCTTCGTTGCTTATTCTTTTGAATAAGTTTTGTTTAAAGTCTCGCGGTAGACCTAAAATGAATGTTGTCCAAAGGTCCCTCCATAATAGCCCTTCAATAATACGCTCCGCTAACCAGCGACTAACCCAATCCGGATCACTCTTCTGTATAAGCTCAATTGCCGACTTGACTAACATTTCATCCCCATCACTTATTTTTACTGATGGCCACGCTGTCAATTCTTCTTTTATGCGTTCAATTATGAATTCTCCCCCGATTTCTACTATAGATAGTCGAATCCTAATCCGTTCTTTAGGATCATCTATCTCCTTTAGGAGCTCGTTATAAATCGTAATCGCTCGGGGCCTCGCTTCTTGCGGTATTTCATGCAATATTCGTTTGCGCAACACTTCCTTGAGAGCATCATCATTATAAGAATCGAGGACTCGATTAAGCGCCTCGGTAACACCTGTCCATTCAAGTGCGCTAAGGGCCACACCGCGAACTTTTGAGTTTGAATCGACACGAGCAAATTCCTCTGCGATATCCGCCTTATAGGATTCATGTACTACTTCCCCGACAAAATCGGCTTGGTGGTCGTCTTTCCAAGTTTTAATGATCTGTTTCCAGTTTTCTCCCAAACTGGAAACATGGAACTCTCTAAATGAACGATATGCTCTGAGGCGTACTTGCTGATCATCACTTGTTAAAAGAGGCAGTAGAATATCTTTGAAATCCTCTGAGCCACTAGCAATCATTCCAGCTAATGCGCAGCGTCTATGGGAATCATTATCAATCTGATACCATGCACGTAAACGCTCTCCTACATCATTCCGTACTTCCCCCCATACAGCACTTCCACATAAACGAGCCAGTTCTGCTGCAAAGACTGGGCCTACCTCCAAAGCAAATTCAACCAGCATTTTCCCGCCTTTTACCAACTTCTTAGCATCGGGCAATTCATTCTTTAAATCACCAATCTCTTCAGCAACCATTCGAATCGGTTCTTCCCAAGACGGTTTATTAACATACTCTCGTATAAAACTCCGATTACTATTCTGATCATTTTTTTCAACGAGTTCCAAGAGAATCTTCCTTAAAACTGCGGCAACATACCACTCCTGAAATTGTTGATGCTGAAATTTGAATGCCGCTGAAGGATACTCTAAGCGTTCTAACACATGATGCGCACAAAGGACGCTTAAAACTTCCGATGGTTCATGTAAAGTTGTAATCTGTCCATCGGCCTGTAATTTTCGACTCACTGAATTAACAACGCTTCGAGCACACGTTTCTTCCATCGTAACAACGCCTCTTTTCGTCATCTGAACCGCAAGATCGGACAAAAAGTCTCGACTGTTACCCAAGAGTGGTGAACGCACCAAATGATCTCGATGCTCATCAGATTCCTCGACTAACCGTATCACAGCATCTAATATGCCCGCTTTTGTTTTCGGAATGGTTGCTCCCGATAAGAAAATATTCACTACTTCAGCAAGAATTAACGGAGTCCTGGTAAGGTCATCTAAAACACGATCGTTTTCTAATTGCAAGATAAGTTCTCCCGCCCGGCTTGCCAACACCTGATTAAGATACTCTATTCGCTGTCGTCGATTAAGAGAAAGCAATTGAACTCTCGATGAACCTGGTAAAGGAGGTTTAACATGGTGAGTTCTCGTTGCAACAATAATCCCGGCCTTCGGGAAATTACGCTCTAAGTCAGTAAGCGCACGTACCGCTTTATCAGAATAACTATTCGAAATCTCATTCCATCCATTCAACAAAAAGGAACAAGGCACTGTATTGTAGATTTGCGCGAGGGCCACAGCGTCTATTCCCCGAGAAAGAAATTGAGGCATCTGAGAAATGAATTCGAGGACTTCTTTGTTTGATCCCACCCATATCGGAAGATCAATAAGAAAAACTATCTGATTCATACGTTCTGCCAGTTGAATAAGTGTTGTCGTCTTACCTCGCCCGGCAGGTGCCTCTAATACAATTCGGCGACCTTCTTGGAGCTCATGGGATAATTGTGCAAGATGAAGAATTTCTTCAGTCTGGCGGTCATCTTTATCAATCCTGACTGATTGCAGATCTATCTTCAGCCTTCCAACCAAACGCGAGTGTGCAAGCCACGTCTGCAATATCTCTGCCGTTGCCTCGCGAGTTTTTGCAATCATTTCCTCTGCCGTTGGCTCAACTGGGACATGAATCTTAAGATGAGATTGACATAAAGAAATATTGGCGGGTTTTAATAAATCCGTAATAATATCTTCTTTTGACAAAATAATAAGTTCAATCCCATAATCTTTTTTAATTTCATCCGCCCACTTTTTCTCAATTTCTCTGGTCACCTTCTTAGGCGTTGCAAACGCAAGAATACGAACATCATTAACGTGCTTCGTAAATTTCTCTACATCTCCCTTTATTTTGTCGAGAGTGGCAGTTAACGAACTGGCTATAGCTTTTCCAGTTCGGTCGCTAGCAAGACCTGCGGGCACATATGCATCTAAACCCAAATCATTATGTCGTTCAGAGGCAATAAATTCTGGCCATTTTAATTTTGTAAGAACCACAGCAAGCCCCTGAAATGTCATGCCTTCCTCATTAGAGATCATTTCATCAAGAGCTTTCTCGATATCAGTTCTATGAATCGTCATACTTGTTATCCTAAGAGGTATTTATAATTCTTTGGTTAAAGTTGGTGTGACTAAAGAATCCACCCGCGGAGCAGGTGGCTT
>JACPHJ010000126.1 GCA_016188675.1 Planctomycetota bacterium | reverse complement strand
GTACAAATTATGACACAAGAATTTGCTAAAACACCTATTCTCGGACAACCTGGAAAAATTCGCCCCCGTTCTTTCCACAGTAAAAACGAAAAAAGCTTGCATTCTTCTTTATTTTTGTATTATTATCCTTTTTAAAGAAGAAACAATTTCCTATCATCTCTCCATTTAAATGCAGAAATAGCCTGATGCGAAAGAAATTACAATGCGTGACAAGAAGACGCGGCAACTTCTTATATAGAGCGAGAGATTCTGTGTTTGCCGTTTTATACAGACTGTATAATCATTGTTAGGCACTGGAGACTGATCGGGGACGAAGCCCGAGATTGTAAACTACACCTTGTGAGGTACTGAGAAATGGCACTGTATCTTTGCCACTTTCACAACTACGATGGAGATGAGCGGGGTTGGGTTAACAAAGACCCTGAGATCACATGCCAAGCCTGCCGTCATCAGGGGTATTTCACGCCCGAAGAGATCGAGGATTACAAGAGGAGTGCGTATAAGCGTATCGCTATCTACAGCCGTATGACTGGGTATCCAGAAACCCTCCATGTTGTCATGAACGACGACGACAGCATCTTCGAAGCCGAACGGATCGCGCCCCAAGGGGAGTTTCGACTGGACCGCCTCGCCCACGCTGACCCTTGCGTGTACGGCGACAACAACAGTGTGGTTCTTGCCAAGCCCCCGAAGGGGAAGACTCTCGAAGATATAAGGGACGACTGGGACAAGGCACCGCGCATCGTCGCCAACGCCCGCGAAGAGAGGAAGCCCCTTCCGCAAGTGTATGTCGTGAATGTGACCCCAGTGGTACTTAACCAGTTTAACCTTGACTACAACGAGATATTCAAGATCTCCCCCGAGGACTTCGAGCTGCTAGTGCTTGACCGCTTGCACGCTATGGGATTATGTGTAGAGCGCGTTGGCAGTACGTTTGCCAGAGACGGAGGCATTGACATCGTCTTCTGGCCCAAGCCACCGTTTCCAATGCCCTTCCTCGCTGCTGCCCAGGTCAAGCATCATCGGTCTCCACGTCGCAGAACAAGCGTGAGCACTGTGAGGGAATTCGCGGGGGTTCTCCGCCCCCCGTTCCATTTCGGGATGGTTGTAACGAACACGGCGTTCACCCCTGACGCGGCATGGTTCGCATCTCAGAAGCAAGGGTTGTTGCGACTCAGGGATATGTACGACTTGAGGCGGTGGATTGCCTCAGACTTTGCCAATGAAGCCGAATGGCGAGAGATGCCCCGAGTTGTTGAAATTTGCCCTGGTGTAAAAGTGCAGCTTACAATTGGTAACCTCATACTCCCGGAACCATAGGTGCCTAACAATGGTTTCAAGCGGACGGTCGGAAGCCGCCCGCCGCTTAAACCTACGTTCGGCGTCTACTCCTAGTTAAAGCTCGAAAGGCAGGAGGTATAAGTTGTCAAAAACAGATGATAGCCAGACAAGTCGGTCCAGACATAAAATTACATCTTTCTTTTCTAATCCTTTGGTCGGGATAATTGGCTCTATTGCTAGCATAGTCGGCCTATTCTTGGCAGTCTATTTCTACTTTGAAGGAAAAGAGACGTCTCTGCTAACTTACTATGTGAACACTGTTAAGGCTACAGTAGTTAAAGCTGGACAAGCCTCTAAATTAACAGCGAGCTATAATAACAAAGTAATTGAGACAGATATTACTGCATCTCAAATTGCCTTGTGGAATGAGGGAAAGCTTCCGATCAAGAGAAGTGGTATATTAAAGCCGATTATTATTTATACTGAGAATGAAACGCCTATTTTGGAGGCGACTATCAGGAAAACCAGCAGGGACGTCATTCAATTAGAATTAAATACTGAGGACTTACAACATGGCCGGATTACAGTTTCGTGGGCTATATTTGAACAAGGTGATGGAGCTATCGTTCAATTGATTTACGCAGGTTCGCCTGATGTAAATATCTTCACTGATGGTGTTATAGAAGGTCAGAAAGAAATAATTCGCCAAGAATCGGATAGGCTCAAATCCTCTGAAGAACAAATTACTCTGGAGCATTCCGTAAAACGGGGTTCAGGATTAATTTTTGTAATTCTTGGCTCGGTAATGCTGATCGTTAGTGTATTTACTATATTGGGGAAGAGACGATCTAAAGGGCTTGGAGTACTTGTTTGGCCGCTTATCACATTGCCTCTGCCTGTGATAGGAATTGGAACTTATTTCTTGATAACATCTAAAAGTCTTGGACCACCATTTGGATTTTGATAGAACTCAAAAGCCTCCTAATAAGCGCATGCAGCGGAGGCCTCAAAGCGAGTTTTGCATGTTATCTTTGAGTGTACGGTGCGGCCCCGCTGATGCGAAGCGTTATACTGGAAATATATACTATCTCAAAACCTTCTAATTCATACTTGCGTTATTGATAAAATAACACTGTTTCCTGTAATAAAAATCCCTGTATACAGAACTTCCTCTCCTAATTATCAAATCTATGTATAGGAATTTCAAAGTTACTTAAACTCACTAAACACGCGAAAAAACACGAAAGAATATAATTTCTAAACAGGATTAAAAAAAAATTTTTGACCTTTTATGTATTTCGTGGGCAATAGGTGATCCCAATTGATGTTTCTAATAAACACTTTCTATTGATATTTGTATAGATTTGATTTAATTTGTAAATTATAATTCAAACGGCTAAGTCAATCAGTTGAGTAATTTACTTGAATAGCATTTTAATACACTTAGGAGACATTATAAATGCCAATCGCTGAAACGGGATACGAGCATATCATCCTTAACGAAAAAAAAGTGCCGATTATTGCAGGCACAAAAATGAAGGTAATTGAAATCATTCTCGATAAAATTGCCTATGGTTGGAGTCCTGAAGAACTCCAATATCAGCATCCTCGTCTCACATTAGGTCAAATATACTCAGCTTTGGCTTATTACTCCGATCATCAGGAAATATTTGACCAGGAGATCGAAACGCAATTAAAGCAAGTGGATCAAATGAGAAAGGAAGCGAAGCCAACACCACTCATTGTCAGGCTAAAAGCCAAGAAGCTAATATAATGGCTATCCAGCTTTACATGGATCATAATGTACCCCGATCGATAACCGACGGGTTGAAGGTACGTGGGGTAGACATTATCACTGCACTTGAAGATGGCACAACAGAAGTGGATGATCCAGAATTATTGGATCGTGTAAGTAACTTGGGACGCGTGTTATTTACAAGGGATTATAATCTCTTGCAAGAAGCCACAAAGCGTCAAAGGGCTGGGATATCATTCCATGGAATTATCTATGCTCACCAATTGCGTATTTCAATTGGAGATTGCATTCGTGATTTGGAAATCATTGCAAAAGCTGGTGAACCAGAAGACTTGCTGAACAGAGTACAATATTTGCCACTTTGAAGAGAATGAATAATCAACTCCATATTTGTATAAATTTCCAAGTACTTCAAAAAACCAATTTAAACGAAAAAATTAAAACAAATTCATGCAGCTAACAATACGTTCAACCTGTCGCTTCATACTCAGGCGATTTTAGAATTATTTTCATCCTAAAACTAATTGAGTAAGTTGAGTTTTATTAATCGTTTCGGCGCAGGTTAACTTGCTCGTTACACTGGAAATATATACTAATCTCAAGACCTTCTAATTCATACTTGCGTTATTGACAAAATAACACTGTTTCCTGTATTAAAAATCCCCGCATAGAGAATCGTCCTCTCCTCATTATCAAATCTGAAAAACTACAAACCTATAATTTATAAATCACCCAAAAGTGTTTGAATCGATGTGCCTGTGGATTGTGTAGATAATAATACGAGAAGATACTGACTCACTTTGGGGATAATATTACCCAGAGATAGGCAACGGCCAGCGCCAGGTAAGCCAGAAAAGATACGGCAAGGAGACATAGCGATATCTTCCGGGGGCGCGCCCAGAGCGGTAGGTTTGGCGCTAGCATCCGGTGGTTCAGGAGATAGAGGGCCACGGGGAAAATTACCGTGCCGATAAAACCGATAACAGCGCTGGTCAGAATGAGTGTACCAGGCGCATCGAGCAGCATGGTAAAAGATGTAATCACGGTCAATACACCCAAAAAGAAATAATACCAGTGGCGCTGTTCAAAACGGCGGCTTTTGGGGAAGAGGATATGCACGATGTCTGCCTGCATCCGGCTGACGGCGTCTGCAGTGGCCAGCCAGGTATCCGTCAGAAAGGCAGCGGCCACGATAAGAAATAAAATGCGGCCTGCGTAGCCCCAGCTTACTTCGAAAAATCTGCTCTGTACCACAGCCAGTTCATATTCATTGGGCAGGAGACCTTTAGGAAAAAGCAGGGCATAGGCCAGCAGACAAGTCATGAGGGTAGTAAACAGGTTTCCACAGATGCCGGTCAGGGAGTCAACGGCGAGATAACGTCTCCAGGAATTCCATCGTTTTGAGCTTTCCGGAGATGCGTCCGGCAGATGCCCGTCGCTGGTGATTGTTTCGGGTTTACCCTTGATGGGGCCGGTGATGCGACCCATATGGTCCGCCATGGCGCTGCCCTTGTCACGTATCCAATAAGAATAAAAGAGAATCCAGAAACCTCCTAGCCCTGCGAAGGTAATGGCGGTAAGAAGCTTGGTAGCATCGTGATTATCCCATGGATGCGGCATTGGACTATGTGGTCCAAAAAGTCCTTTCAGGAACGAGGGCGCAGAGTGCAACACCTCAGGCTGAAGACATGCCCAGAGCAGTCCGGCAACGGTGATTACCGCCACTGCCTTCATAAACCGTTCTATAAGTGTATAAACCACTTTGCTCAAAAGGATAGCGGCGAGGAATACCGCAATAGATGCGTAACCCCAGAATAACGTTTGACCGCGCTGACTCCACCCTGAAGGAAAGTTTGTCAACGCCGCCATCGCCGTTCCGCCTGCCGAGGCGAATGCCCCGAACCACAGGAACGAGAGCGTCATCAGCACCCAGAGGAATATGCCGAACCAGCGGTTCAGGCGGATAAAACCATGGAAAATACTCTCGCCGGTAAGGAGGGTGTAACGTCCGATCTCTACGGTAACGGGATATTGCAGCAGGCACGCGGGAATCAACAGGAACAGAAAGGTTAGGCCATATTTCGCAACGATATAAGGCCACCAGATCAGTTCGCCGCTGCCCTGCGCAAGCGCCATCCAGACGACCCCAGGGCCGAGTGCAGCCCACCATCCGGGGAAGCGCGGCACCGATTTGCGTCCGAGAGAAGACAAGTTATTTTTTTTCGCTATTTCTTTTTCTCGTATCATATTAATCCAATATTCAATTTTGCAGGTTTCTATTTGTTGAAAACGATTAAATCTTAAGCACCAAATCCGAAACAAAAAACTGACAAGCTGGAAACGAGGGTTGGAACATCTGAATTTGTAATTTTTGTAACAATTTGGCTCTTTGAAAAAGGTAGCGCCGATTCCTTGTGGTCGGCATTGGCCTGCCCCGTACTAGATACGGGGGCGGGGGATAAACCACCCGCGCTACGTATTATATTTTGTTCGGATTAAATTCAAATGTACGGATTTTTCAAAGAGCTGAATTGTTACTAATTTTGAAATTGTTTCGGATTTAGCAGCCTTTAATGAACAAAAACTTGTCCTCATGTAAATGGGGAAAAGAAGTTTTTACAGAGCAATTCTATAATAACTGTGTTTTACATTTAGACGGCTAAATGTAAAGTATATTTACACAAAAAATTAACACATATACTGCGTAAAAAAAGATATAAAAGCCTGTTAACCGGCAATTTCAGCCGATTCCTTACTTCTTGACGGTTTGAGCACAAGCACTCGAACTGCCTCCCAAATTAACCACATGCTGAGGGCAAACAGAACTACGCCAAAGATTGCGGATATTATCATGTCAGGCTTAATAGATGGTCCTCCAAGCATGTTCGACAAGGAGTGCAATACATGATGGATAAGCGACCAGAGCGTCACAGCCATCATGAATATCATGGGTATTATCACGTAGAACGACTTCTTTCCTGTTTTTATCAACCATACGGAAATTGCAAGGAGCGCCAGGCTTGCCAGGAGTTGATTGCTTATGCCGAAGATTGGCCATGCCAGCATGTATCCCTTCTCTTTGGTAAGCAGAAGGAATGCTAACGGCACGGCAAGGGTAATTACTGTTGCTATAATCCCGCCGATTTTTGTTTGTAACCCCAAAAGCTCCTGCAGTATGTATCGTGCTAAGCGGGTGCTTACATCAAGGGTATCATATACAAATGTGGAAAACGCAAGCAATGCAAAAGGAAATGCCATGCTGAAATTTATCCCCATCAGGTCTAAATATTTGGCAATACCGTTGGCGTATATGAGGTTCGGGTCTTCTTTGAGGATATCCGAGCCTTTCGGCAGCATCATGACCGTCGCCAGAGCCAGCACTGCCAGAAGACCTTCAAGGATCATTGCGCCGTAGCCAACGGGTTTCGCATCGGACTCCCGCCGTAACTGTTTTGAAGTCGTGCCGGAGTTTACAATTGCATGAAACCCTGAACATGCGCCGCAGGCAATCGTGATAAACAAAATCGGGAATAACGGTTTGCCATTAACGATACTTTTTATCCCTTCGGTATTGATGGCGGGATACTGCACTTCGAATCCTCCGAACAGCGCGCCAATTATCCCGATAAAGATCGTCAAATACAGCAGCCAGCCTCCGAGATAACCGCGCGGCTGGAGCAATAACCACATCGGCATAATCGACGCAGCAAAACAGTAAACGAGCAACATAACATCCCACTGCTTTACCGTAATACGCGCCAAAAAATTCAAAAGAGACGCCGGCATGTGCGGACCGAGCCATACAACAAATAATATCAGGGGGACAAAGACGGCGGTTACCGTTGTCAGGTTCATATTGAACCGGTAAAGCAAAACTCCCATGAGAATTGACAGCATAATGTAAAGAACTGATGAAGCGGCGACTCCGGGGCCAAAGGCAACTTCTGCTGACATGGTTTTAAACGTCTGAGCGGTTATGTCGGTAAAGGCGATGATGACGTAGACAAGGGCAAGCCACACAAAGGAGAGAAAAAGTATATACGAAGTCCGTGACATATACTCTTTGACAATCTGGCCTATCGAGGCTGCTTTGTGTCGTATTGAAACGACGAGGCTTGAAAAATCATGCACGCCGCCGATAAAGATTGAGCCAATGACTATCCAGATGAGCGCCGGCAGCCACCCGAACCAGAGCGCAGCAAGAATGGGCCCTACGATCGGGCCTGCCGCGGAAATTGCGGATAAGTGTTGTCCCAGCAGTAAGACAGGTTTTGCAGGAACGTAGTCAACCCCGTCGTTTATCGTGCTTGCGGGAGTTGGATTCGAATCATTCAACTGCAAACGGTTTGCAAGGAATCTG
Source organism: Planctomycetota bacterium (assembly GCA_016188675.1). Classification (GTDB taxonomy): domain Bacteria; phylum Planctomycetota; class Brocadiia; order Brocadiales; family Brocadiaceae; genus Wunengus. The sequence goes on along the minus strand of JACPHJ010000126.1, from coordinate 59,455 downwards.
CCATAAAAAATATACCCTAGAAGTAATAGCAATATCGAGACGACGACAACGGTCATAATCATACGCAGACCACCCTTTCAGATACTGGTTAGATTCCAATTTCAAGTCTCATGTTTATGAAAACCCTGCGATATTATTAACATTAAACAATAACAAAATCAAATGACAACTTATTCTTTTTCAGGTAAAATTTTATGATGACACGTTCACAAAAACAGAGAAGTAAAAGTTTGAAGCCTGAACCGACAGGGCAAGAAAGAAACCTAACTTTAAATGAAGTGCGAAAATTCCGAAACATGATCTACCGTTACTACCGGAAACACCGTCGTAATCTCCCGTGGCGGCTGACATCTGATCCATATCACATCCTTGTTTCGGAGATCATGCTTCAGCAGACACAGGTACAGCGGGTTATGGGAAAGTACGAACCATTTATCAGGAAATTTCCGGGTTTCCATTCACTTGCCAGCGCCCCGCTGCGTCTTATACTCAAGGAATGGCAGGGGCTGGGCTACAATCGCCGGGCGCTGGCCTTGAAACGGATTGCACAAAAAGTTATGAAAGAATTTCGTGGAAATCTTCCAGCTTCAGTAGAGACGTTAATGATTTTTCCCGGAATCGGCAGGGCGACAGCATCCTCAATCGCTGCCTTTGCATTTCATGAGCCTACGGTTTTTATTGAGACGAATATCCGAAGGGTATTTATCCACAGCTTTTTTCATGATAAGAGTAATATCAAGGATACCGAAATTCTTCCCCTTGTAGAAAAGACCCTTGATACTTCCAGTCCCCGGGAGTGGTATTATGCCCTTATGGATTACGGGGCAATGATTAAAAATGAGTATGAAAATCCAAACAGGAGGAGCGCTCACTACCAAAAGCAGTCCCCGTTTCAAGGCTCTGATAGGCAGGTTCGGGGAATGATCCTGAAAGTGCTTACTCGTGAATCATACCTCTCCGAACGTGAAATTATGCGAAAACTTCAGATGGGTTCGGAAATACTAAGAGGCAATGTTATGCAGTTGCAGAAGGAAGGTTTTATTAAAAGGGAACGGAAAAAATTTACCATAGCTTGATTGTATAGGGAATTTCATTTTATTTATGCGGTTATTAGGGAGACACTGACAAACTTCGGTTGTCCGTGTTTAACTTAAATCCACATATTTTATAATGGCACAAATTATTCCCCTCTTGGGAGGGAGACTCCACAATTCCCCTCTTGGGAGGGGTTAGTGGTGGGTTCCTTGGGCGTGAAATCTCAGTGAATATTTCACGAATTACCGACTTACCCACCCACCCCTAAATCCCCTCCCAAGAGGGGAATTTCTAGCTTAACTGGTTTTTCCAAGATTTTTGCATTGATAAAGCTCTTGATCGGCCATCGTAATAAGATTATCCACATTCTCCGCTGCAATCCCCGTAAATACCCCAATTGAGGACAGAATTACCCTATCCATTTCGGTGAAGGCTGTGCTTGTCGGGATTGTTCCTTCACCAGAGGCCATCGATGAGGGCGCTACTTTGTTTATGAGTTCGATAGCGCCCACAATACGGTTGTTACCGTTCAGGAGTGGGACACAGACCACCGACCGCGTAATAAATCCCAGGAGTTGGTCTACGCGCGGGCTAAAATGCAAATTTCAAAATCACTTTGCATTCAACCACTATTGCGTAATGGTAATGAAGGAGATTCCATTATCCCTCGCTGATCGTTACTTTTGTCATCGTATCACCCTGTCGAATTGAGTTGACGACATCCTGTCCGCTGGTTACTTTACCAAAGACTGTGTGCTTGCCGTTAAGGTGTGGCTGCGGTGAGTGCGTGATGAAGAACTGACTGCCATTGGTATTCGGCCCTGCGTTGGCCATCGAAATGACACAGGTATCGTGAGTCAGAGGGTTGCCTTTTACTTCGTCCTCGAACTTGTAACCGGGACCGCCTCTGCCAGTGCCTGTGGGGTCTCCCCCCTGAATCATAAAGTTGCTGATTACCCGGTGAAAGGTAATACCGTCATAGAAGCCTTCTTTGGCCAGAAATACGAAGTTATTGACCGTTTTCGGGGCGCTTTGAGGATAAAATTGTATCTGGATTGTACCCCTGTTCGTCTCAATCGTTGCCTGATAAGTTTTCTTGGGATCGATTTGCATTGCCGGCGGGCTGCTCCATTGATTTTTGTTCATGAATAATTCCTTTTCACGTAAGGTTCTTAAAATAATTGGGACATTTAAAAAAAAGATTATATCACAATTATCCGCTATGTGATAATGATAATTTAATTGTATAGGAATTTTCATTTTATTTATGCGGGTTTTGGGGAGACACTGACAAACTTCGGTTGTCCGTGTTTAACTTAAATCCACATATTTTATAATGGCACAAATTATTCCCCTCTTGGTAGGAGACTCAGCAATTCCCCTCTTGGGAGGGGTTAGGGGTGGATCCCTTGGTCGTGAAATCTCAGTGAATATTTCACGAATTACCGACTTACCCACCCCTAAATCCCCTCCCAAGAGGGGACTTTCTAACTTGAGAAGGAGGGGGAAATGGATTTAGAGATGTTTCGTGCTTACACAGTTCTCAATAATAACTTTCTTTTCAAGCATACTATAGATTAACATACGTTTCCTGAGACTGTGTTTGGTTTACCGTAAAATGAGAAATTTTTTCGATGTGTGTATTATCAAGAGAGGTAAATTCAATACCCATTTTACAATAAGAAGATTGTTTATCCTTTAAAGGACTGGATTGGACGACTTTTCCTTCGATACCGCCAAAAATATTATTGTCCTGGAGGATAAAATCGAGAAGAATTTTTTTTCCGACAGGCACACCCATGCGTGAACTGATAAGCAAACCGCCCGCGCTGATATTCTGGATGATACATTGATTCGTTTTAGAATTGCCGGTGATTTTGAATGTTGCGAATATTGATACGTTTTTTCTCACAAACCGTCTTTTGTTTTTTCCTTTTTCTTCAGGCGCCTGGATACCGGTTATTTCGTAAGTTGTAATTGGCCAGGATTTTCCTTTCACCAAAGTAGGCTTCATTTTTTTTGCAACCACCATGTCCTTAATCTTAACGTAAGTAGATTCACTGACCAGGACTGTCATCGGTCTGGCGTAGGATTCGATTCGAGAAGCCAGATTGACATTATCTCCGACTACCGTGTAGTCCATCCTATTTGGAGAACCAATATTTCCGGCGATAACTTCGCCGGTGTTGACCCCGATACGAACGCTGAAGGATGGATTTCCCTCGGATTCCCATTTTTTCTGAAGTTCTTCAAGTTTTCTGAGCATTTCGAGTCCCGTTTTCACGGCATTCCGCGCAGAATAAGGAGTAAAGATGGGCGCCCCAAAGACTGCCATTACGCAATCTCCAATAAACTTGTCAAGCGTTCCCTGGTTTCCGAAGATTATTTTAGCCATGGCAGAAAAATATTCGTTGAGCGTTTGAACGATTCTTTCGGGAGGAAATTTTGCAGATATTGAAGTGAAACCGCAAATGTCCGCGAATAAGATGCTGCACTCTACCCGTTCTCCCCCCAAAACGATATTCTCCCTTTTGGTTATAATGTCGTTGACGATGTTTGGAGAAAGATATCTCTGGAGGTTCATCCGTATCTTTGTCTCGTTAACGACGTTCTCGTATAAACGGGCATTTTCGATAGAAATTGCAGCCTGATTGGCAAACGTGGTGAGGAGTTCGATTGACTCCTCAGTAAATACCCCAGAAACCATCCGGTTATCGGCATAAATAATTCCGATTACTTCCTCCTTTATCTTCAGCGGTACGCACATTAATGACCGCAGGTTGTGATCCATCACACTTGCCTGTGCGTAGAACCGTTCGTCGGTCTGTGCATCTGTGGATAGAATTGCTTTTCCCTCCCTTGCCACACGGCTTGTGATGCCGCTGCTGATGGTAAATAGTGTCTTATCTTTCAGTTCCTCTTCCATGTTTCTTGCCACTTTAACGAGCAGTTCGCCGGTTTCCTTGTCCTTGAGCATGAGAAAGCCGCGTTCGGCGCCAACTACTTTAATCACCATATCCATAATCAGGTTGAGAAGACGGTCCATATCGAGGATCGAATTGATTGTCTTTCCTATTTTTACTAACGTTTCCATCTCTTTTTTTGATTTCTCTATCCTGGCAGTCTCATTTTTTAACGCCTGATATGATTTAAGCAACTCCCAAAAAGTATTCTGGATCACGGAAAGATTATCCTGAGACACTTCATTCCCGGAGAGTAACTTATGAATATTTTTGAGATGTGTTTCGAATATTATGAATGGATTCTGAATGGGTGTATTCATATTTTAACTATATTTTCATTGTGAATTGGATTCCGACACATGTTGATGTCTTCCAGTATTTCACGTACGTTATGGTAGCGATCTTCCGGATTCTTTTCAATAGATTTTATGATAATCTTTTCAAGTTCATTGGGAATATCGGGGTTGAGAAGAGAGGGAAGTGTTGGGGTTTCATGGATATGACAATATCCAATATCTCCATGAGGAAACGGGACTCTTCCCGTCAAGGACTCGTAAAAGACAATGCCTAAAGAATAGATGTCGCTCCGGTTATCAACAGGTCTACCCTTGATTTGCTCAGGGGACATGTAAAGGGGTGTGCCTAAAATCTGTCCGGCCATGGTCATTTTAGAGGCGTTGTTTATACATGCAAGGCCAAAGTCAGTGATTTTGATCTGTCCGTCTTTTGTCAGCATGATATTTTCTGGTTTGATGTCACGATGAATGATTCCTTTTGAGTGTGCCGCATCCAGCGCATCGCAGATTTCGATTGCGATCCCTAAAAATTCTTGAACAGACATCGGCCTTTTGTTCAGTTTATCTCTGAGATTTCCGCCATCGACATACTCCATGGCAATGTACATCGGTTCTCCAACGCAGATGTCAAAGATTGTGACTATGCCGGGGTGTTGGAGTGCGCTTGCTGACTGTGCCTCACGGATGAACCGATGAGTTGCCTCTGTGTTACTCATAAAATCCTCGCGAATTACCTTCAAGGCAACAAACCGCCCAAGAATCTTGTCTTTGGCCCTGAAGATCGAACCCATTCCACCTGCACCGATCTTTTCGATTTGGTCGTAACGGTCTTCCAACTTCCGTTGATTTTTATCCTTTTTGTTAATCAGGGGATTTGAGGGTAACCGCTCTATTCTCTGTGCCACATCTTTGTATTTAATATCATAAGAGAGTATTTGTCTGTATGCATCCCTTGCCTTATCGCAAATGCCTTTTTCCTCATAAGCATTTCCAATCTGGTAAAGCATTTCAACCTTTTTATCTTCGGAAATATTTGACTCTCTGATCCTATTAAAATTTTCATCAGCCAGTTCAACCATCCCCTTGGATAGAAAAGAAAGTCCTATCCGGCATAGCGCCTCAGATTTATATGGAGTCTCGGATTTAGCTACCTTTTGAAAAAGTGATATAGCGTTTTCTTTATCGGGATTCCTCTTAAAATACAGTTCTCCCAGCTCAAAACGAATCTTGTTTGCCTCCTCTTCTGGAAGGTTATTCCTCTTCAGGCGTTCCTCATATTCGCCGATCTTATTCTGGATGATAAAATTCTCGATATCGTTGATCCTTTTATGGTATTCGCTTTTGCCCGGGTTTAGTTTTATTAGTTCTTTTAGTTTTTCTTTGGCAATTTCCAGGTTTCCGTCCATAAATGATTGGTCCGCGTCTTTCAAAAGTAAATCTTCTAATCTTGACTGGTATGCTGTGTTTGCCGGCTTTAAGTTTATCAATGATTTAAGTTTTTCTTCTGCTGCTTTAAAATTTCCTTCTACGAAATAGAAATTTACCATATCGTTGATAAGTTCCTCGTCATTCTTTTTTAAATTCAGCGCCTTTTCAAGACATTTTAAGGCAATTCCCTTATTCTCCTGATTTCTTTCGCAAAAGAGTTTATATCCGACAACTGCTTTTTGATATTCACCTTTGGCAAGATATATACTTCCCAAAAACAGTGGTATATTTGGATCGGAATCCGTATATTCAAAAAAAAGGGACACTGCTTTATCCGCTTGATTTGAACAGCGATAAAAGTTTCCCAAGATATAAACATCAAAAATATCTTTGTTATTTTCCACAGCCTGTTCGTATAAAGATATTTCTTTCTGAAGAATTCCCTCTGCACGGTATGTTTCATATAAAATATTATATGCCCTTTCGTTGGCAGCGTCTGCCCTTATTAATTCCAGCAGGCCTTCAATGGCATCATCAATACGATGAGGGCATTTCTTTATCAGGTTTTGGTATTCATTTAAGGCAAGGTCATATTTTTTTTGCCCGGTATAAATCTTCGCCGCCAGATAAAATTTATCTGAAAAATGACTTCCCAGAGATTTTAAGCTGTCAAAGATTTTTAAGGCTTTCTCATATTCACCATTCCTATAGAGGATTTCGCCCATGATCTGATGATACCGCATATAGCGAATCCCAAGATTGATACTCTGTTTTATAATATCGGATTCAGGGTTTAAAAAGTAAATTCTCTCGCATACTTTAAAGGCATCGTCTATCATTTGTTTTCTTCGATAAGCAACGGCCAGATCGTTGAGGATTTTGACATCCTCTGTTCCGTCAAGAAACAGTTTTTCCACTATCCTGATTATTTCGCCCCAGTTTTCCTTTTCGTACAACTTATCTAACTTTTTAACGATATCAAACATATGTGTTTAATTGTCATCGATTTTTGAAAAATAGACCAAGTTTGATACTGGTCTTTTATAAAAATACCCTATTTTTAATGAGGCGCTGAATGAGGTGTATGTCCAAATATGCGATAATGTTTAAAACTCCATAGTAACTCGTCAATGGTCACTTTTAAAACACTAGCAAATAACACACCGATAAACATGCCCAGGGCGCCCATCAGGTAACCGCCAATAAAAATAACGATAAATACAATAATGGGGTGCATATGGATGTTCTTTAACACGAACATATGCGAAATAACCAAATGGTCAAACAACTGGATTGCAACAAAGGAGATTGTAATGACCAAAACTGATGCAAAAGAACCCGTCTTCATCAGCGCCATAACGATGGCAGGAATAGCGCCAACAACTGGTCCAAAATGTGGAATAATGTTGGCGCAGCCCGCAAGGGAACCAATGAGAAAGGCATAGGGAATATTCAGTAAGTAAAGGGTGATAGTGCAGAGAATGCCAACAATAAGGGCATCGAGAAGCCGTCCGCGTATGTACGATCCCATCTGATGGCTAATTTTGTGAACCAGGCTCAGCGTCATCTCAAAGTACCGGTTAGGCACTAACTGTATTAAAGATTTTTTTATTCGTTGCCCGTCTTTCAGGAGGAAAAAAGTGAATACGGGTACTGTAAACATCATTGAGACGATATGGACAAATTCAAAGAGAATCTCCATGCTTTTCTCTATTAAGTTATCGAGGGTATTACGGAGATACGAGGCCAGTTCCTCTGATAAGCCGCGTTGCTTCATAAGGGGGAACTTTTCCTCAATCGTCGTCTTGAACTCGTCAGTGAGTACGGAAGGATGCTTTAATTGAAGATTTGCAGATATGGACTGAATTTCAGTTGTAACAACCGGTAAAAAGAGGGCGACGCCGAACGTGATAATAATTGCAATGGAAACAAAGACAATGACAATAGCCGTGGTGCGTTTGATATCGTAGTTTTCAGCAAAACGTACAACCGGCTCCAGAAGAAATGCCAGGAGGACTGAAATAATACACGTAAACAGCAAGGTTTTTATTACAACTAGGAGCGTAATGGCCAATCCGAGTATTAAACAAACAAATAACCACTTGAGTGAATGTAAGAAAAAATTACGGTTGAAATTGACAATGATAGTATGGCTGTTGCTCATAAGTACCGCCGAGTCGTGCCTTTCGCTTATTTAGACTAATTTATATTACGAATTACGAACTATCGGGGGAACAACTGAAGAATGTCAATACTGAATTTATTCAGTACAGACATTAAAATTCTAAAAATTTAGAATGACCTATAAATCATCAAAAAACATACCGTGAATAAAAACTAGTGTAGTTTTAGTGTTTTGACAGTAAAAACAGGCCAGTCAGGGGGAAAAAATGAACCTATTACTTGGATTAAGGTGACTATAGCGTGGCACATGTCACACATGTGTGACGGCACAGAAGTGTGACATTTGTTGTATTTGCGGTATACGTTCTAATAGACTTTTTTTAAAGCGCGCATTAAATTACGATTTGCCAATTATAATTAATTTGATTTTACAGAGTGATTTTTATAAGATTTTGGGATATTGTAACGCTTTAATTTTGAATACATCAAAGTACATGTGTCAATTGAAGGATATGTATCCCGATCACAGGATGGCTTTTTTTATGTTTGCAGCTTTATTCCGGAAACACCTTAAAAAGGCGCTGCCTTTTATTTTGCCGCTTTCCATTTGCTTAAGTTCTCAAATTACTTCGGCTGTTTCCCTGCGCAGTAACGTTTATCAAACCTCATCAAAAAAATACAGCGCAAAGAAGTGGATTAAAAACGGGCAATCGAAATATAAACGGGCAAAGTTTGAACACGCCGTTAAGGCGTATAACAAAGCCATTGCAAGCTATCCTGATTACTTCGAAGCGTGGGACGGGTTGGGAAATGCCTTATATTGCCTGGGAAACTACGATATGGCAGTTCAAGCCTATGATAAGGCGCTGAGTATTGATCCGAATCATAATGCAACATGGGTAAATAAGGGGATTGCCTTGTATAAAAAAGGCAGTTATGAAGAGGCATTAAAATTATACGATAAGGCCCTTGAATCCGATCCCAGGTTTGCAACAACATGGTATAATAAAGGAGTTACACTCATTGCATTGGGCAGGCATCAGGAGGCGATGCAGGCATTTGAAAAGGCCATCGAGATCAATCCCCAGGAAGACCTTGCCTGGCACGGGAAAGGCTACATTTTAATTTTGTTTGAGCAATATGACGCTGCCCTTCAACTCTTTAGCAAGGCAATCCAGATAAATCCGGAAAGGGCATGGGCATGGAACAACATGGGAATTACCCTGGACAAGTTGCGAATGTACGATGACGCAATTAAGGCTTTTGACAAGGCTATCGAGAGCAATCCAAAGAGTGCGAGGGCGTGGCATAATAAAGCAAACACCCTGTACAACTTAGGTAAATACGAAGAATCTATGAGGACTTATAACAAAGCGATGGAATTAGACCCTCTTTTATATGCAGGTATTAAAAAATAATTTGTTTGAAAAAGGATACCATGAAAAACACCTTAAGAAAAATATTTCAAACGATTCCCATTTATATTGCAACCGGTTTTTTAGTTTCAGTGAACCCGCAGCACTTCGCAATTGCCGCATGGTCTTCCAGTGTGCGTGAGAATACGGCTATTTGCACGGTGTCCGGGCAACAAAGCACGCTCCAGATAATCAGCGATGGCGCCGGTGGGGCAATTATTGCATGGGAAGACGCGCGAAACGTTCATTTCGATATCTATGCGCAACGAATCGATGCGCATGGGAATGTTTTATGGAAGAAGGACGGCGTTTCTATTTGTGCAGCTCCGGAAAACCAGAGTCGCCCAAGGATTGTCAGTGATGGCGCCGGGGGAGCTTTTATTACATGGCAGGATATACGGGGTGGCGTCAGCAACTCCGATATTTATGCCCAGCGCATTGATGCAGACGGAAATCCACTATGGACGAAAGACGGTATACCTGTCTGTACTGAAGCCAACGCACAGAATAGCCCCTGCATTGTTACGGATGGCGCAGGAGGCGCTGTTGTTATCTGGCAGGATTTTCGGACAAATTATGCAGACCTTTATGCACAGCGTATTAATAAGAGCGGAGAACTGCAATGGGTAAATAATGGCGTGATCGTTTGCGGGACTTCCGGCGCACAAGGCGCACCGGTGGCCGTGGATGACGGCGCAGGAGGCGTTATAGTAACATGGCAGGATTTTAGAAGAACTTATGCCGACATCTATGCCCAGCGAGTTGACGGGAGCGGCAAAATACTATGGGAAAGAAGCGGGGTTGCCCTGTGTAATGCCATTGGACACGAAAGTTTTCCCGTTATTACCGGTAACGGAGCTGAAGGGGCAATTGTGGCATGGGTCGATACGCGCAACGGCAATAACGACGTTTTTGCGCAGCAGGTGGATGGGAATGGGGCGGTGCAATGGTTGGCCAACGGCGTTCCCGTGTGCACCGTATCCGGGAATCAGAACTATCCAATGATTACCGGTGACGGCGCAGGCGGCGCTATTCTTGCGTGGTGGGATATGCGCAGCGGCGATTTCAATATCTATGCGCAAAGTATTGATCTCACCGGTAACGCCGTATGGGTAACGGACGGCCTGGCTGTGTGTGTCGAGACGGGTATCCAAAATTGCGTATCTATAGGCAGCGACGGTTCCGGCGGTGCAATAATCGCATGGAACGACAACCGTGTTTCTGCTTTTGATGTGTATGTCCAGTGGATTGATCCAAAAGGACTGGCCAAATGGAGCAACAACGGTGTCGCTGTCTCTACGGCATCAGATACTCAATGTTTTCCTGTAGTGGTTAATGACGGAACAGGTGGGGCAATTATCGTCTGGCAGGATGGCCGTGATACGGATAAGAATTATTGGGACGTTTATGCCCAAAAGATCAACGGTCAGGGTTCTCCGGGAGATTAATAAATTCCTTTCCTCTTTCACCTCTTCTGGGTTGATTCTTTTGGTATTTATTTGTTAAATTAGGTTGGGTTTTGTTTTTTAAAACCCAACCTAATTTAAAGCAATACCTTGCTAGGACGGCTGGTGCATTTGTTCCCTGTACCGGCTAAACATGACCTGAAGTTTTTGAAAGATTTCCTTAACCAAAGTGGCATTGTTCATATAGACAGCCCAGGTAAATTGATCTTCTTCGAAGGCTTCCGAAAACCTCGGCGTCATTTCATCTACCACACGGTTTACCTGATTATGTCTTAACATCAGCGTCGGCACGCGTCTCTCTCCTTCTGTAATCATCTCCACAGGTATAATTCCATTCCACTCCTTCGAAAAACCTTCCACTATATAAGGCCTCCCCCGCTTATCAAATAATTGATACCACACATGGGCAAATGCAACCGAATTCTCCTTGTCTACAACCCAGCCCCATATGATGTCTCCGTCTATATCCAGCTCAGACAGCTTGGAGAAGAATAAGAACACAGAATCCTCGCAATCTCCCTGTTTAGTCCGTCTTGTTTCCACCGGCGTCTGCCAGTAATCTGTTTTTGACGGTTCTGCCCGGTAGTTTATCCCAAAGGCTATTTCCTTATACGCCTCGTAGATTTGTTCGCCATTTCTGAAGGTATTTACACACCATTCTCTATAAAGCTGATTATCGGGCATGTCATTACTATCGGTAGGATATGTGAACGATGGTTTTACCGGCCATGACTCTTCGACAGGCTTGTAACCCCTTCCTGCCAGAAACAGGTCGGCATATGAAACGTCGGCAAATGCCTCCACGCAATAGACACTCGCCAGGATTATTGAGGTAACAACGACTACTAAATATCTCATACTTATTACCCACCTTTCTTAATAGAGTGAAATTGAGATTAATTACTCTATACAACTGACGTTGCTTACCGCAGACTTCCTAGCTGCGAACACACAATCAGTGGTGGCTGCCATTATCTAAATAATTTTTATAATAAACACAACGTTATTATTTTAAGAGATATTATTCGTATTGTCAAACTGCACTTGAAACTTGCTAAGGAATATTGGATTCCTTAGTATTATTATCGGCTAAAAATTAAGAATCTTTATAGATAATCACCTCCTTGTCTATTGTATAGCGAACCGAATATAAAAAATGCATCTGCTTCTATGTTTATTAGCGGTTTTAATTACCATAATAATTACTGCAATTCAACATATTTTTACATTTTCACTTTTAGAAACAACTCTACTATCCGTGGATCAAAAAGTATGCCGGACAGTGACCTGATGTATTCGATAACTTTGTCTTTTTGCCAGGCAGGCCGGTATGGACGAGCGAAGCTCAGTGCATCATATACGTCTACCACTGCAAAGATACGTGCTGCCAGAGGGATTTGTTCTCCCTTTAGTCCTTGTGGATAACCGATGCCATTCCATCTTTCATGGTGGCAGTAAGGAATATCAAGTGCATTGTGCAGATATGCTATAGGTGAAAGTAGCTGATGGGCATACTCAGGATGTTTGCGCATGATTGCCCACTCTTCTTCCGTAAGCGGACCCGGCTTAAGCAGTATATTATCCGGTATGGCCATTTTGCCGATATCGTGCAGAAGGGCGCCTCGTCGAATATGCGGGATATCCTCTTCCTTTACGCCAAATGCCCGAGCCAGTTCCAGGGTCATCTCGGTAACGCGCTGTGAATGTCCTTCGGTCTCTTTGTCACGAAGATCGAGGGCGCGGGACCAACCTTCGATCGTGACGTCGTAAGCAAGCATCAGTTCCTCCTGAGTGTGTTGCATGCCTTCAAATAAGGATGCATTGTCAATCGCTATGGCTGCCAGCGCCCCGATAGCCTCCAAAAAACCCAGCCACTCCTGGTCCGGATTAAGTGGGGAACGATGGAAAATTTCAAGCACGCCTTTTACCTGTCCTTTGGTAATAAGCGGTACACCGTAGTAGGAAATAAATTTCTCATCTTTTAATATTTCGGCAAACGAAGGGGAAATGATGGTTTCGGACAGTTTGGAGACATAAATAATACGGCGTTCATGCACGGCGCGAGAGGCATGATATTTTTCCATCTGCACAGATATGGAGGCTATGGTATCAGGATGAAAGCCGTGAGAGGCTGTGCATTCGAGTTTTTGCGTTTGTGGATTTAGCAACAATATATTTGCAGCATCTGCGCCCAGTTTTGTTGTTACCTGCTCAAGAAAGATGCCTAAGATAACGTGCAGATCCAGGCTGCTAATGATGGCTTGATCAATCGTGTGTAAGGTAGTCAGGCGCTGAACATGGTGATTAATCCGTTCCTCAGCCCGCTTTCGTTCCAGGGTATTTACAAAAATTTCTCCAATCATTTTGAGCAGGGCAATATCTTCCTCTGTCCATGTCTTTTCCGAACGTACCGAATCGAATCCCAAAAATCCAACAAGTATCCCTCCATACACCATGGGAACGATCACAAACGACTGGACGGACTGCAACTCCTGGAGTTCTTTTTCTGCCTTTGCACTCTCAGGCATATCCGCCACCCGCGGGACATGAATACTCTCGAATCGCCCCAGCCTCTCCATCCCCCACGGGAATTGATCTGCCGACAGCCCTTTAAGCTTATCAAGCTGCGGCTCAATTCCTTCCGCACACCACTCATGCGTGTTATCCCACTTCTTTCTTTCAGCGTCTGCATACTGAAACACATAACTGCGGTCAACACCGGCAAACCCCCCGATTATTTTCAATGCACGATTTATCCCCGCGTCAACCTCTTGGGATGCCAGATTAATGAAATTCGCTGATATGGCAGCTATCAATTCTTCAATTTTTAACCGATACTTTAACAATTCCTCAGTATGTTTATGTCCGACGATTTCCAGCTTCAGGTCTGCATACGACTTTTCCAGCGACTGTGTCATCTGGTTAAAATTCATTGATAACTGCCCAATCTCGTCTCCGGAACGAACGTCTACCGTACGGCTGAGATTCCCTCTGGCAATGTCCAGGGTGACGTTCGCCAGGTGTTTCAGAGGTGAAACAATTTGTTTGGTAAGAAAAAAGGTAATGACTACTCCCCCCACAATAATACCCAGGCCCAGCGGAATAATGCCGTATAATATGACCTCACGAATCTTTTCGTTAAGCTTGCGTGTGGACAAGCCAATTTGCACAGAGCCCAATACCCTGTGTTTTGTTTCTGCAAGAATCTTGTCCTCGCCCAGTATCTGCGTGGCAAATGCCTCTTCTGAGAATGCCTGCTTCTCAAAGACCGGCAACGAAAAGTCATAAAATACCTCCCCCGATGCTGTAGCTATGGTATTGACGAATGGAGTATCTGGCATTTTGGAAAATGCCACATTAGGGATACCGCCTCTTGTCCATATTTGATTGGTGAGCGATATATCCGAATCCTGTGGGTATGCTCCCGCCGGAATTTCTTTCATATCAACATCCACCCGGGTAGGTTTTTCTTCGATAAAAACGGCTTGCGTATTCATTATTCGCCAATAGCCTATTTCCTTGTCCCTGTCAAACGCCAAAATCCTCTTGATGGGGGCGTCCAGAAATGCCGGCTGTGCATGGCCAAGGGCAAGCTCAACCTCATTGTCCTGTGCAAGCATAGTAACGAGAGACATGCCCAGTTTCTTGAATACCGTCTCCTGCACCCTTTTTGTATGAATAAAAAAGAATAGACAACTGAGGGCGTCGATAACGGTTATCAACAGACAAATCAAAACAATAAGCCTTGTGCGAATACTAATCATATAATTTCAAAATGCATTAAATGTATTACTTTGTAAAAACATCTTTTTTTAGAAACGGTGGCGAGTGACGAGTGACGCGAAAACCGCTACCCGCCACTTGTCACTCGTCACCTTTACTCACTTTGGCTATGCTATGGATATAACACTACGTCCGGCCGCGGCCGTAAAGATGATATATCTACCCTGATTATTCCTGCCGTCTGGGTGTTTACTGTTATCTTCTGTTTGTCAGGCTGTTTGACGCCTAATGAAATAACCGTCGGACTGCTTAACAGCGTCTGTGCCATCTGTGCCGCCTGAATGCCCGTCTGCCTGTAATCCGGCGATATGGAAACCAGCGCCCCTGCCTTCACTATGGCGCTTGAAGTACAAAATACCGGCAGGCGGTGTTTCAGACTCATCTTCAGGATAGTTTCCAGGGATTCTTTTGTAACTACCGTGCCGTCAGGTATTATCCAAAATGCATCAATTTTGCCAATCATGCTATTCAGCGCAGACGCAACCTCACCTTCCGATGCAACCTCTGTCTTGATAAAGTTAAATGCAAGCCTTTTTGCCACAAGGCCAGCTTCTGCAACAATCTTTCCCGTCTTCATGGGGTCATAAACGACCCCCACGTTCCTCGGTGTTCCAATAAGCTCCCTGAGAACGTCAAATTGATTACCTATTGACGCCTCCGAAGAAATACCGGATATATTTGCTCCCTCTAAATTGAAACGCTCATGATTGATGACCATACAAAAAATAACGGGGATATCCGCAAATTCTTCTTTTGCTAGGGTCGTAGCAAGCACACCCACGGCAAGGATAAGGTCGGGGCTGATTTGACTGTTTTTAATATTCTTAATGACTCTTTTACCTTCGTCTACATCTCCTTTCATGTCATAGATTGCCTTTATAGAGATGCCTTTCTCCTTGCATCCTTCTTCAAACCCCTTAATCGCCTCGCTATAGGCGACAATTGTCTGACTTTGTATAACGATGGCCGTATGGCCTGCGGCAAACACGGAAGCATCAGGAAATGAGGCATGCAAAAGAAAGGTGAGGATAAAAGAAAATGATACGGTCTTCCAAAGATTACAGAGCGGTGTACGGAGATATGTATAGATTATCGTTATTATACGGATATTTTTCATTCGCTAAAACTGGTAGCTTAGTCCAATAAAAAACGTCCTTCCCGGCCTCGGAAGGTCTTCCGGTACGGAAGTTGGCCCCGGGTCGCTGTAGTCCTTGTCCAGCAGGTTATATACGGTACCCTGCACCTCCATGGTCTTAAAGAATTCTTTCCCGATAACCGAAAGATTCAGTAAGGCGTAAGCAGGGAGGTCACCCCTTGCGTCATCGTCTTCCCTGGAACGGCTGCCACTGACAAAGGTACTCAGGTTGGTATTGATATATTTCCAGTAATGCACGTTTACCCCTAAATTGCCCTTGTGTTTTGCAACAAACGGCATGTCATCCCCATCGTCATCTTCCGGGCTCTGGAAGGTGTAGTTCATAAAAACGTAATTACCTTTGGTTATGTCCACCTTCGTTTCCGTTTCTACACCCTGAATACGAGCATCTCCAAAATTTTCATACCGTGACGTATTCTGCGCAGATTCCAGGGTGCGCAAGACAATGAGGTCTTTTACGTCGTTGAAGAAATAATTCACGCTGCTCGAAACATGTTTGTTAAACTTGTAGCTTAATCCCAACTCGTATGTTCTAATGGTTTCAGGGTCTAAGTCTTCATTTCCCTGGATGGCAGGCTGATTGGCGGAAAACATTTCCATAAAACTGGGCGCACGAAATGCCTCTCCGTAAAGGAATTTTAACGATGCATCCTTCATGAATGCCCATGTCAAGCCTGATCGTGGACTGGTTGCGCCGCCAAAATCATTATAATGGTCGTGCCTTGCCCCTAAGGTAAGGGTTACGGTATCGGTAATATCCCACGTATCCTGCAGATAAACAGACCACATCCTTCGCGTGGCTTCTTTTAAATAAGGATACGTGTCTGAAAAGTTCTGGATAGAATCCAATGAATCGTATGTTGCGGGATTAAAGTTGCTTAAAAAATGGACGTTAGTTTGGCTGATCAGGCGATATTCCAAACCAAGGGTGATTACATTTCCATCAAACAGTTCGTAATCAAATGGAATTTCCGTACCGACAATCTTTTGAATCACCTTGCCGTTGCCAATGAACCCATCGGGATAGGTATTAAGCTTGTCATAATTCCCGTCCCCATCCGTATCCAAAGGTAACGTTACACCCTCTGAGAATGATTCGATGTAGGTGTTATGGTCAAACTGGTCGTAATAGACCCTGGGCTTAAAAGTAAGTCTTTCCTCAAAGGTCTTCTTATACCCTACCTCACCGAATACGTAGTTACTTTCTACGTCAGATTCGTCGTTTAATGCATACTGTGGACCAATAAAAGGCCCTCTATTCCTATTACTATACCATCCCTCAAAATAAACATCTTTGTAAACCGCCTTCAGGTTCAGGTCGTATTCCTGGCGCCCATCCTCCACACTCCCCGGGGCCTGCGATGACCGGGAAAAACCAAAAGAAGAAAGGGCGTTATCAATCCTTGTTTGATTATCACTCTCAACGATGCCGTCAAAACCATCTGACTGCCTGTAATGCGCCATTCCTGAGACGCTAACCTTCCCATATGTCTTCCCAAATACTACATTTTCATCGTATGTATCAAAACTTCCATAGCCGCTGCTCACCTTTACACCGTCAATATCTTTTGCGTCTTTGGTGATAATATTAATAACCGCTGTAAATGCATTTTCACCATACATGGCAGAACCTGGTCCCCGGATGATTTCTATCCTCTTTATACTTTCTACCGGAAAATCATCAAAATTGCCAAATGCTCCGCCCCTTAAGGGATTATTTACCAGGTGCCCGTTGAGCATTACCCTTACCCTGTTTGCGCTCTCAAGACCCCGCACTGCAGGCACTACATCCCCGAAGTCCGCCTTCTTCAAAATTTCAAACCCGGGTACCGTCCTCAAAATCTCGGCAAAGGTACGGTAACCCAGATTCTTAATTTCCTCATCTGTAATTACCGTAACAATGCTTGGCGCCTTACTGATCTGCGTCTCACGCCTTGTGGCTATGGTTACTTCTTCGCTAAATCCAAACCAAATAGCCTCGGTCGAAATCCCATCTGCCACCGCAGTGTCCATAGGCAGATTCTTCTCACTATCAGTATCGAAAGACGTGTCTTCAAGACGAGTCGTTACTGTTCCCTCTCCAAAAGTGTGAGACAGATTGAGAGAAAAAATGGTTTGCAAAACACACATGGACAGGAAAAACAGAAGTGGTCTATGTGTTGTCCGTTTAATCATGGTGAATAACCCCTTACTTCCCGGCGCAAGTCTTAGATCGTATTGTGAATGGAGTTCTATGCATGCAGTTCCCGGAGGGAATCAAAGCAATTGTTCTTTAATTTACACCATGTGTTAAAAGCTGTCAATCACAAAAACACATACCCCCCAGGAGCAAATCCGTTTCATTAAATTTAACCTTGCATTTTTATTACTGTTTGGATAATTTAATTGCATAGGAATTTTCATTTTGTTTAAGCGGTTTGTAGAGCGAAGAGGCTCTTCGCCCTACCTCGAATGTATAGGAATTTCAATCTTTGTTGTTGCGTGCCTGACAACCCCCTGAATCCCCCTTTGCTAAGGGGGATTTGAGGAAATCCCCCTTAATAAAGGGGGTGAGGGGGTTGTTTTTCACCGGCATTTGAAGTGTATCTAAAAAGTCGCTGCCAAAGGCAGCCGAATTTAATGTAAAATATTTTAATAACCGAATTGTAACCTGATTCTCTCTTATGACTTTTATCATTGAAAACCTTAAAGAAGCAGACGTCGAGGCGGTTGTGAGCATCTATCATTTCATCATTGATGAGTTGCACGCCAGGAGCCTGGAGGTAGAACGACTGCACTTCAAGGATATTTACCCCGTAGAAGAAGTCAAAAAGCGTCTGGATAACAAGGATTGTGTGTATCTTGCTGGTAAGGAAGACGGCAAGGTCGTGGGTTTTGTGTTTGCCTGGGTCTCAGAGGGCGTGGGAAATTTACACTGGATGGGTTTATCGCCGGGTTACAGAAAGAAGGGATACGGAGATAAACTCCTGGAAGAGACGATAAAGGTTTTTATGGAAAAGGGCTGCCATGAGGCAAAGCTGTTTACCTATCCTTCCGAGAAAGTCGCATATCGCCTCTTTCAAAAGCATGGATTTAAAGAAGTAGCTTTCATTGACCGCAGATTTTTTGGGATGGGAGTCATTCTCATGGTACGGAAAATTACTCCGATTCCGGAAGAACATCGCGCTAAAAAAATTGTGCTGGCAGGCGAGGCGGGTCAGGGCATTAAACTCATGTCCCATGTGTTGGCTGACATCCTGGCAAAATTAGGAAAAGAGGTTGCCATGAACCTTGTCTACGACGCCACTGTCCGCGGGGGTAACATCCGGGCGGAGATTGTGTATTCTGACGATCCGATAGACGTTCCTTTTTTTGAAGAAGCCGATATCGGGCTTCAACTCTCAAAGACGCCGGACCCGACGGTTCGGGCCAAACACGTACTCATCGAGGCGTCCGCCTGTGACGCAGCATGTAAAAAGTGCGATATCCGCTGTCCTGTAAGCGACCGCATTCCTTTCGAAAAACTCGCCACAGAGCAGTTTAGCAGTCCTATCTTTGTCAATATGATCGCCCTGGGCAGGTTGTTGAGCAAGATCGGTATCAATATCGAAACGGTAAACTTTGCCTCCGAATTTCCATCACAATTTCTTGACGAGAACATAAAGGCGATACGCTATGGCTACACCTACCAGGATTAGTGCATCTGAAATAACGGAGAAGGTATCGCATCTCTGCATGGATGCCAACTTTAATCTGAATGAAGACGTTCTCGACGCCCTGAGAGATTCTTATGAGGAGGAAGGTTCTCCGGTTGCAAAGGAGATATTTGCGGAGTTGCTGGAAAATGCAAAGATTGCCCGTGAATGCCAGATGCCTGTATGCCAGGATACAGGAGTTGCGGTTGTTTTTGTCGAGATAGGGGAGAATATAGAAATTGTTGGCGGTCGTCTTTATGATGCTATCAATGAAGGCGTCCGTGAGGGATATAAAAAGGGGTTTCTGAGAAAGTCCATGGTTAAAGACCCGCTCAACCGGATTAACACGGGTGATAACACCCCGGCTATTATCCATACAGAATTTACCTCTGAAAATTATTTGAAGATTACCTTCATGGCCAAGGGTGGCGGATGTGAAAATATGAGCCGTATTGCGATGCTGACGCCGGCTGACGGAAAAGCGGGTGTCATTAATTTCGTTGTAGAAACCGTGAAGATAGCGAGGGCTAATCCATGTCCACCCATTATCGTAGGTGTTGGGATAGGCGGCACATTTGATTATGCAGCCTTTTTGGCCAAGAAGTCCCTTTTGAGGCCTTTGGGAACTAAGCACGCCGATCCTGATACCGCTGATTTAGAAAAAGAGATGCTGGAAAGGATCAACAATTCAGGCATTGGCGCTCAGGGGCTGGGCGGATGGATCACGGCTATGGCCGTCCATGTGGAACGCTATCCCTGCCACATAGCAAGCCTTCCTGTTGCCGTTAATATTGAGTGTCATGCGCACAGGGTTAAAACAGTCGTATTAGGTGCTTGAACTCTTATTGGTTAAATTTACAGAAAACGTGTTTTGCTGAATGGTTAAATGGCTAGATGGTTGAATGGTTTGTTATGGAAAAAATATTTTTACGATTGAACGATGTACAGCCATATAAAACTGCATTTAATCTGAGTAACTATGTCTGGGATATTGTTGTAAAATGGGATTACTTTGCAAAAGACACAGTAGGTAAACAATTTGTTAAGGCTGTTGACTCTATTTCGGCAAATATTGCTGAAGGCTTTGGCAGATATTTTAAAAAAGATAAAATAAATTTTTACCGATACAGTAGTGGTTCAGTAAAAGAATCATTTGATTGGAATGAAAAAGCAAAAGTTAGAAATCTTATAAGCAAGGATGAATATCAACATACTTTTAATGAGTTGAAGAAACTTCCAAAAGAAATTAATCAATTAATCAAAATAACCAACAACAAGTTAGAAAAATAAATCCAGAAACAACCATAAAACCATTTAACCATAGAGCCATTTTTTTTCTTCCTAAGTTTTGATAATTTGTAAATTGTATGTCAAATGTAATACACCTAAAAACACCCTTAACTGACAATGACGTTGCAAACCTCAGGATTGGAGACAGGGTTCTGGTCAGTGGAATTATTTACACGGCCAGGGATGCAGCGCATAAACGGCTTGTGGAACTTATAGACGATGGCAAGGAATTACCTTTTGATATTCGGGATCAAATCATCTATTATGTAGGTCCTAGCCCGGCGCGACCTGGCAGACCTATTGGGTCTTGTGGACCCACTACGAGCTATCGCATGGATGTGTATACTCCCAAATTGCTGGCAAGAGGGCTGAAGGCCAGTATTGGCAAGGGGAATCGCTCTGAGTCCGTTATCGAGGCTATGAAGAAATATAAGGCAGTTTATTTTGCCGCAACGGGTGGCGCTGCTGCATTGCTGGCAAAGGCCGTAAAAAAGGCGGAAATTGTGGCGTATGAAGACCTGGGAGCAGAGGCCATTATGCGGCTGGAGGTGGAAGATTTTCCCGTTGTGGTTGCCAATGATATATATGGGAACGATTTATTCAGGGAAGGGGTTGCAAAGTATGAAAGAAAATGAAGATACTTATAATAACTGCCTATGAACCCAATCCCCAAGAATGGGAGGCAGATTGGAAAACGAGAAAGAAGGGGGTTAGACATGCTTGATAAATGTTATTTTTGCAAGGCTGACGTAGTTCAGCAACATGTTACTATTGATTATCGTTAGTACATAAATTCTAAAAATTGTTTTATACGCTGTTTAAAAACTAAAATAGAAAAGGTTAATAAGACATGAAAAAAATTTTATATATTGTGTTGGACGGACTGGGTGACGGGCGCTATCCTTGCAAAGAACTTGGTAATCGCACTCCTCTTGAGGCGGCAGCCACACCGACAATGGATATGTTGGCACGGGAAGGGCAGACGGGGCTGATGTACACTGTAGGAAAAGGCATAGCGCCTGAATCTGACATTGCGGTGATCAGCATCCTGGGATATGACGCAATGAAGTATTATACGGGTCGTGGTCCGCTCGAAGCGCTCGCTACTGGAATAAAAATTAACGACGGCGACCTCGCCTTCCGCGCAAACCTTGCCACACGGGGGACGGGAAGACAAATAAAGGATCGCCGTGTCGGAAGGAATCTTTCTACTGAGGAGGCCGCGCAACTCTGTGAAGAGATTAATAAGAAGGTAAAATTAGATTCCGTACCTGCCAAATTTATTTTTAAAAATACCCTCGAATACAGAGGTGTATTGGTTGTCCGTGGTATTAAGAAAAAACTCTCCGGATACGTAACGAACACCGATCCGGCTTATACAAAACACGGCCTCTTGGGTGTTGCAAAAGAAACGGGCACTTTTGAGAATATCGTCGAGTATTGTATGCCCGTACACGATTCCCCGGACGTTGATGCCGCTTATCGTTCTGCGCTACTTGTGAACGAGTTTACTTTAAAGAGTTGCGAGGTGCTGGATCAATCCGAGGTTAATAAAAAGCGCATTAAGAAGGGATACCTCCCGGCAAACCTTGTATTATTGAGGGATGCGGGTGATCACCTGCCCAAACTTCCCACGATAAAAAACAAATTTAAGAAAAATTTCGGGTGTTTTGTGGAGATGCCTACCGAGGAGGGCATTGCCTTGCTGACAGGTATGAAGATAGTTCCCATACCGCCGCCCACAAAAGATCTACAGAAGGATTATACCCTGCGTGCCAATATGACCATCAAGCATATGAAAAACTACGATGGGCTTTATATCCACATTAAGGGACCGGACGTGCCTGGCCATGATGGCGACGCAGTCAAGAAAAAGTCCATTATTGAAGCGATTGACCAATATTATCTTACGCCCTTAATAAACAGTATAGACCTTGACGAAACCATCGTTGCGACTACAGACGAACATTAGACACCTTGCCGGTTAAAATCTCATTCCGATGACCCTGTCCCGTTGCTGATTAGCGGTGGAAACGTTAAACATGACACGACAAAGTCCTTCTCAGAAAAATCCTGTTTAGCCGGAAAAATCGGAAAGATCAATGGCACTCAGCTTATGCCGCTCCTGGTCAAATATGCAAATGCAAACAAATAAAGGAACGTGGTTAAAATGGGTAGTAGTTCCTTGCAGCATAATTCTCGCTGTAGCTTTAGTCGTGATTTTAATTATCCCGGCGTTTATTTCTGGAAATTTCATAAGACAAAAGGTTGTCCAGATACTAGATGACAGATTCCCGTCCGTCAATCAGGTTGGGGCGTTTTCTTTTCATTGGCCCAATCGGATTACTATCTCTTATATCACCATCCAGAAGCGGGAAGAAAGCAGAGAGGAGCCAATAAGATTCGAGGAGATTCAGGGTAATTTAAAATTACTCCCGTTGCTCTTTAAAAATATTGTTGTAAAAAAAATTTCTATACGAGAGATTAATTATGAAAATCGGTTATTGATCAAAGACATCGTTACAGACAAATTTTCATTTACGAATCGTGTTGTTTCCAGCCGTGTACGATTAAGCGTGAATGAAGGGCCTGCTGCCGTCAAAGGAGTGATTGATTTCCGTCAAAAAAAACCGACGTTCGATCTTTCGATAGAAGCAAAAGACATTCACATTACCCAGGATATTCCATTCCTCAGCATACTGCCGATATTTGCAACAAGAGATGGAGAAGTGGGAGGAATTCTAAGTCTCAAAGGGTATCTCCGTGGAAACGGTCTGGGCAGGGAAATCCTCAACAAGAAGCTTGTTGCCGATATGAAACTGGAAGTAAAAAATGGATATATTAAAGGCAATAAGTTATTATCTTCCATATTGGAAATTATAGGGGTTAAGGATGCGTATTCATTTGATTTGATGGAAGCCGTAATCCAGATCAAAGACGGCAAGATTTCTACACCAAAAATGGATATTCAGAGCCCACTCCTGAGCCTGAATGCATCTGGTATGACCAAATTAGACGGTTCAATCTCTTACGATGCCGCAGTTAAATTTAATAAAGAACACATGGGAAAGGATGTGGAAAAAATCGCAGGGTTGCTTTTAAAGGAAGATGCGTTACCAATAGAAATACGGGGCACGACCAAAGACCCGAAGGTTTCGGTAAAACTTCCCAAGGAGAATTTGGAAAATCTCGTCAAGGGATTGGTAAATGATTTTTTATCGAAGCCAAAAGAGAAACATAAGAAGGAAAAGAAAAACAACTAAGATAGTAATTTAAAAAATGAATTGGATTGATTACACAATCTTTGTCGTCCTGTTCTTCGCCACGGCACTGGGGCTTGCCAGCGGTCCGGTACTTCAACTCCTCCGCATCGGTTGTTTATTGGTCTCCTTTTTCGCTGCAATCTTCTTCCATAGTATTTTGGGTAATTTCATGAAGGGCATTTTCACGCCCTCCACTGCAAGCTTGTTAAGTTATTTTGTCGTCTTTGGCGTTGCATTCATTGCCACGTACATCATCACAGACGTTCTGAAGAGGATAATGGGCAGGTGGAAGATGGGGTTTGGTCTCCGGCTGTTTGGCGCATTATTAGGGATTCTGAAGGGGCTTGTCTTTTGCGGCGTAATAATCTTTGGCGTCCTGTTATTTTGCACCAGGCCGACGTGTGACACGGTCAATGCCTCAAAGATTGCAAGCCAGATTGGGAAAGGCATGCAGACGATAGTCTCTGTCGTTCCTGAAAGTGTATCGAATAAGGTGAGAGGTTACGCAGAAGAAATCAGGAAAAAGAAATTGTCAAAGGATGCAAAGCCGGAAAAGCCAAACAAAGACGAGGATTTTAAGCCGTCTCTGTAATCTACACACCTAATTATCCAAATGGCTACTGACCCAAAAGAACCTTATTTCTCATGCTTCTTGAACTATTTACATATGTAACAACACAGTGTCCGCGCTACATTCGCCGCATGGGCTACCTGTACGAGGCGATCGGTCTGAAGTGCAGATACAAACGTAATCCGGCATCCTGGCAAAATCATCTTGAAAAAACGCGGCAATTTGTCTTGTCCGCTGCTGGTAAAAGCCAGGGACGAGGAAAAGTTGTCATTCTCGGTTCCGGACTTTTATTGGATGTGCCGCTTGAGACGCTCTCGTCAATGTTCCGGGAGGTTGTCCTGATAGATATCGTGTGTTTACCGGAAGTACACAGGCGTATAAAAGGATATGACAATGTAAGATTCCTCCGGCAGGATGTGACGAATATTGCAGAGACGCTTTATCAAAACGTCCTATACGGTCGGCACGAGCTTCCCTATGCCGGTCCTGTTTTACCAGAGATTGATAAAGACACTGGCATGATAATTTCCCTGAATATTCTTTCGCAGCTTACCGTTGTCCTGCGCAAGTATGCGATTAAGAAACTGACAGAAGTAGCTAAGGATCGTGTCGAGGCATGGTGCAGGCAAATCATAGAGTCTCATTATGCCTTCCTTATGTCTCTACCGTGCAATGTTTGCCTCATTGCCGACCACCAATATACAAAACGCGACCGCGAGGGCAAAATCATCTCTCAAGGCACAACCCTGTATGGAATATCCATGCCTGAACCGGACGATTCCTGGATATGGAACATTGCGCCGAAAGGGGAGGAATCCATGTTTCACTCAAAAGAGCTAGACGTAGGCGCATGGTATATACGCTAGAGAGAAGAAATACAGAATCAAGGTGCCAGAGTTAAAATCAGAAGAAATCAAGAAAAAGAAATTATCAAAAGATGCAAAACCTGAGAAGGCAGACAAAGACGAGGATTTTAAATCATCTTTATAGGTTTATAATATTTGTTTTATGATTTTAATGTTTCTTGTACAAAAAAGGGTTAGAGCTAAAGGCAACTTTAAAATGAAATAAGGTAGCATCTTTATTGGATAATTTCTTTATACAAATTTATTATATCTTCAACATATTCATCGAAACGCTCTATTTTCTTTGATACAACCGAAGCTGCTTTCCCTATTCTCTCAGCATATTCAGGTTGTTTTATCACTTTCTCTAATTTTCCTTTAAATTCCTCGATATTTTTTGGGTCAACTGTAATTAAATTACCTTCATCTTGCATATCAGGAGATCGCCTTTTAGCGTAAAGTTCGTTACTTAATATCATGCATTTACCAACAGCCATTACCTCTCTCGGCAATATCGGTGTATGTTGTATTACAGGAAAATCACGCTCTGGAATTAGTACACAAGTTGATCTTTTAATAATAGATGGTATCTTCCAGGGAGGCACAAAATCAATAAAAAGTGTCTTATCTTGTAATCCTAATTTTTTAATAGTTTCTTTAAATTTATCTAAATCTCGACCTTTAGAAACAAACAATAATAAAAAATCATCTTTTATCTTGCTAGATGCTTCTGCTAACTCATATATTCCTTTGGTTATTCCTGTTTTCCCTATATAAGTGATTATCGGTAAATTGATATTTCTATTGGTATAGAGCGATAAATCAATTGGTTTAACTTCTGGATTAAAGGCTTTGGTATCAATACTTACTTTAGTATTATAAAACAGTTTTTCTTCTGGAATACCAAGGCTTAGAAATCGTTCCCTCATACTTGGATAAGTAACAATTTTATCAACTTTTCCAAATATAGAAGTAAACAATGTTCCAAGATATGGGGAGGATAAAAGCCTGCTCATATCACTTCCTGCATGACGCATAATTTGGGGTTTACCAGTTAATGTTTTAGCGAGAAAGCCAGAGATAACGTATGGAAGTATATACCATGAATCTATCAATTGCAGATCATATTCTTTGATGATATCGATAGCAAGACTGGCTATCTTCTCGGTATAAGGTTTTGAATAAGGGATATATGCAGGCTCTATGAAGGGATCTGTATTATGAACATGTACATTTTTAGGTTGGAAGTTAAAACTTAAATCTTCGGCATCTATCTGCTCCCTATAGCTACTCTCTACCTCCCAAGCGTTTGTGACTATATGAACTTCGTGACCCTTTTCACCAAGTGCTTTAGCTAGCCAATATGCCTTTGCAGATTCACCACCTTCAATAGGGGGATATTTAGATATAAAGCAAATCCTCAAAGTATTATTCATAAGATAAATACTAAACGATCCTTACCACAACTTTTACTGAAAATTGCTAAATATTTGAATTTATACAACATATCACTAAGAACTACAACCTTTACAGCTACTACATCCACCTCCACTACAAGTACTACTATTTAAATTGCTAACATCATCATATCCCGAATTGCCAAGTCTATGGCTAGGGCTACAACTACTACAGCCACTACATCCACCTTCACTGCAAGATCCACCTTCTTGGCAACCAACACGATAGGTTGTCTTATGATCTTTAATTACATTATTTATACAATTATCCTGATGAAAAAATAATTCTTGCCAAATAGCATATTTTCCTAACATCTCTTTTTCTTGTTTAATCATAAGCTTTGCAACTCCTTCGGCTAAAGCCGATAACTTGGCTGACCAACAACGCCTTGCCGAATAAATTCGACTCGGCAGCCTGCAGAAACCACCGCTTTCAGACGGTAGTAGTTCAATCTAATATACTAAAGTCCCTGACTTTGGTCGGAGAACATCCAAATTTGGCCACTTCGTGGCATACTAAAGTCTTCGCCTAAAGGCGAGGGTTTTTCTCCCATTCCCCGAATGGGACAATAATTATTTAAGGGTAATGGAACTAATGCAGTATAATAAATACCTAAATTAAAGATTTTCTTTTGAACAAAAATTTTCTAAAGTTAATTCATTATTCTTATTTTTATCCCAAAGAATAATAAAGTCTTCTTTGATGGTTTCGACTAAGTCTTCATTAGTTAACAATATTCCATATTTTTTAGCCAAAGTATTTTCAATTTCAGAAGGAAAAGAAAGAAAGATTTCAGAATTTCCTTCTTCCAAATTATAAATTCTTATGGGTAATGGAACAAGTTGTGACTCTACATGATTTATTCTTATATGTTTTGCACTTATGTATTGAAGATTTTTCTGCCATAAATATTTTGCAATATTTTTTGCACGAACCCTTATTTTATCTATATCTCCAGTACATAAATATTGATATTTTATCCCTTTCTCGAGATAAGGCAAAAGAACCTTATCAATGTTTCCTGAAGTATGGCCTAATGAAACACCAAATATCCATACAGATTCTATTTTTTTATGTTTTAGATAATCACTATAATCATCAATGATTGCCATTACTGGGGTTGTTTTTCTATATCTCTCAGTAATAATCGATAAATTGTTTAGTTCAGAGAGCGATTTTTGTATATCTTCTCGTTTTAAAATACTCAACTCATTTGAAACTTTTTTCCAATCTTCAATACCTCCATGTCCAGATAAACTCGCAAAGTATAAAAATGCAAGTGTCGCAATCAATAAAGGACAACCGATAATTATGACTAAACATATTAATTCATGTTTAGTGCATTTCAAAACCTCAAATTTTATAATATAAGCAACAACAAGTGCTATAGCAAATACTATGGGAGCTGATAATATCTTAATTATCTCGGTAGTCTTCATATTTTTCTGTTATTAATTATTTAACACTTCTTTTTTATAATCTTCCATACCTTAAATCTCCTTCCAGCATTGTGGATCTGGTGCCATATAATCTCTATGAGTTGCATAAGCAACTGCGGGACAACCTCTACAAAACTGTACCAATTCACATTTACTGCATTTTCGCATCTTTTCCACTTGCCGCATTTTATTATGTTCAGATGAATTTATAAATATGTCTCTGATACTTTGCTCAGGAACTTTACCTATCTCTACGGGCAGCCTTCTACAGGCATACACTGTACCATCTGCTAAAATAGTTAGAATACTTGAGCCTATTCCACAACCACTATATATCGTTTCTTTATCTTTCGGAAAGGGTTTAAGCAATCCTAATTCTTGATATAACAATTTCCAGAGATGATCTTTTCTACCAAAATAAGTTTTGTTCCCATTTTCCTGTAAACATCTATATTCTTCTAATACTTGAAGTAAAAGTCTTTTGTATTCTTGCGAAGTTAACGTTTGTTCTCTGAATTGCTCACCAGCGCCGATTGATACTATCCGAGCAAAATCAAATATTGATACACCCTCTTTTGCTACTGTATGTATAACTCCTATAAGTTCATTTGCATTTTCCCTGCTTAAAGTAAACATTACGACAGATCTTATACCTACATTTTCTAATGCATGAATGGCTCTAATAGTATCCTTAAATAATCCTTTTCTTCCTCTTAATCTATCATGGGTTTCTTCCAAGCCATCAATACTTACCTGATAGCTAGATACACCTATATCTTTTAATTTTTTTGTGGTCTCATAATCTAGGTAATTGGGATTGCCCAATATACCAACATCTATTTCTTTTTTTCGAGCATATACTATTAAATCAAAAATATCCTTCCTTAATAGAGGGTCACCACCTGTAAAATTAATTCTTGTTGGCATTCCATAAGTGTTAAAAGTGTTACTGAAATCATCTATAATTTTACAGCAATCCTCATAACTTAGTTCGTTTTTCAGTTCTTGTTCATAAGTAGGTTTAGCATAACGATAACAATGCATACAATCCTGATCACATTTTGCGGTGATATGCCATTGAAGGGTAAAATGAGGTTCTCCTCTGTATTTCATTATTTCATTCTTAGATTCTTTGTTAATTTTTGTTGACATATTAATACCTAATAATCTATGTTTAATTCAAGTAAAATAAATGTTTTATTACAAGATTGGTGTGATTTTAACGAAATATTTTAAAAATATCTATAAACTTATTTTTTCTGAATTACAAAACGAAAAACTAATTGATCTAAATAACCACGGTCAATTTCAAATATCAACAAATTATTATGTAAGGCATTTTCAATAAAATTGCGAAATTTTAGGATTTGTTAGCAGATGGGATATGACTACCGTTAAAGAGATAAAATTTATCGTTATACTCACACCAGAAGACAGGTTTCGCCATACACACATAAGATTCAAAAGACAGGTAATCAGCTTTATTATACAATACGAGACAAACCTCAAAGGTAAGTGGCTTCCCGTGGTAAGATATGATACCGAACATGGTTTTGCTCATCGTGATTTATTCGACAGGAAGGGCAACAAACAAAAAACACCAATATTTTCCAGAGATTATAATGAGGCTTTGACCTTTGCTGAATACGATATTAAGTCAAATTGGAAAATGTACAAACAAATATTTTTGGGGGACATTGAAAATGAAAAAAAAGAGTGACTATTTCTTTATGAAGAATTCTGAATTGAGTATGGAGTTTAGTAAATATGTTCTAGAACATCCTGAGATGAATGAAGTTTTGACAGAAGAAAAATTGATTATATTCCTGCCTGAATTTGACCATGAATTGAAAGAGTTTAATCTCATTATGGCAAAGGAGATTGAAGCAGGAGGGGGAAAAGTGCTCTATGTGAGAGTGAAACAATTAACTCCAAAAGTTTTATCGAGGTTAGTAGGAGTAGAAATTGAAGCCAATCAAACCTAACCCGAACGAGTCGGAAGAGTTTTTTCATTTGACAATCTATATTTTTAATATATCCTTACGATTTAATTGTTTTTTTCGTGTGAGTGTAATTTTGTTGGAACATTGTTAAACCACTTAGTGTTAAAAAGGAGCTGATATTGCATGAACCCTCTCTCTAAAAATTTTGTGCGTGCGAGTCTGGTGTATTTCTTTATTGCAGCCATACTTGGCACGATAATGATCTCGATGAAAAGCTACCCGGCCCAGCTACTCTTCACCCACGTTCACTTAAATCTTCTAGGGTGGATGTCGATGATGATTTTTGGGGTCGGATACCATATCTTGCCCAGATTTTCCGGAACACCGTTAGCCTATCCCAAGCTGGGCAATCTTCAATTCTATATTGCAAACATTGGTCTTGTAGGATTAGTATGTTTCCGTCCTATCCATCCAGTCGCTGAAATCTTTGCAAGTCTGCAGGTTGTTTCTGTAGGTTTGTTTGTATTCAATATCTGGATGAGCATGATACCGCCCAAACCAGAAGCCGAATAACAAATTTATATCATAATAACTAAGGAGATTTTATAGAATGTATACAATAGGAATCGATATTGGTTCCATGTCAACGAACGGAGTTTTGTTGAATGAGAAAAAGGAGATTCTTTCTTCTATAATCATTCCGACTGGCGCCAGCAGTAAAAAAGCGGCGGATAAGACTTTTCAACAGATACTTACTGAACATAAATTAACCGAAAAAGACATTGATTATATTGTGGCTACCGGCTATGGGCGTATAAAGGTGCCATTTGCCAATGAGGTCGTAACGGAAATCACCTGCCACGCCAAGGGTGCAAACTATTATTTCCCCAAGGCCAGGACTATTATTGATATTGGCGGACAGGACAGCAAGGTCATTAAGGTTGATGCAAATGGGAACGTCCTCGACTTCGTTATGAATGACAAGTGCGCTGCAGGAACAGGCAGATTTCTGGAAGTCATGGCCAGAACTCTGGAAATAGACCTGGAAGAAATGGGGCCGATTTCACTGAATGGGAAGAATTCTGTTTCCGTCAGTAGTCTCTGTACGGTTTTTGCCGAGTCCGAGGTGGTATCTCTTATTGGCGCCGACCATAAAACAGCAGATATTTGCAAGGGATTGCATCTCTCAATCGCCAAACGTATCACCGCTCAGCTAAAGAGAATTGGGCTGGAAGAAGAAATTGTCATGACGGGCGGCGTCGCAAAGAATATCGGCGTTGTAGCGGAACTGGAGAGTAGTCTCGATTGTAAGATCAAGATTTCAGAGGAACCTCAAATCAACGGGGCGCTTGGTGCGGCATTAATCGCTCTGGAAAAGGCGCAGTCAAAGACTCAGACTTCCGTATCTGTTTCTGTAAATTCTTCCACGGGAGCGTCCATCGCCGAGTTTTCTGTAGAAGAAAACTCCTTGCCTAAAATCGGATATTTTTGTTCGTATACCCCGGTAGAACTTATTCGTGCTGCTGGATTTCATCCGGTCAGGATCAAGGGTTCTGAAAAGGAATCGAGTTCCGCAAACGAAATGCTTTGCGGCAATATCTGCCCTTATATCAAGGCCGTAGTAGACCAGAAAATCAATGGCAACCTGGAAGATTTTAAAGGGATGGTATTCGTCAACTCGTGTGACGGCATGCGCAGGTTGTATGACGCATGGATCAAATTGGATGAAGGCAAGAAGAGATTTAATTATATCCTGGATATACCGAAAAACACTGATGATGCCGCGGTTTACTATTACGCAAACCTGCTCAAGAAACTTAAAGAAAAACTGGAATCATATTTTACCTTAAAGATTCACCATGATGATATCAATCACAGTATTTCCGTATATAATGCAGTTCGGGAAAGAGTGCAATTATTTCTACAAAAATACTGGAGCGGGTATATTGGACAATCCGGATATGAGATATTTTCTCTGTTAAAGAAGGGCGCCAATGTCCTTCCCGAAAAATTCCATGAATACTTAAGTCACGTCATGAAACAAAAAGAGGGCGTCCGTGATACGCGGGATATACCACGGCTGTTTGTCTGGGGCAGTATCATGGAAAATGAGAGGATTATGAAAGTTGTTGAAGATGCGGGCGCCAAGGTTGTTGCGGAGGACTTGTGTAATGGCAGCCGCTACTTTGATGCCCAGATCAATATCAGCAGTGACCCCATTCTGTCAATTGCCAGAAGATATATCAAGCGGGCGCCTTGCTCCAGAATGGTTAATATCATCGAGAGGGTCAACAACGTGCTGTCCATTATGCAGGAAAAATCGATTCATGGCGCAATTTATCATACCTTAAAATTCTGTGACCATAATCTCCTGGATTACCCTGTGATCAAAAAGACATTCCAGGAAAAAAATATTCCACTCCTTCATCTGAATTGCGACTATACCCTGAGCAGTGAAGGTCAAATCAAGACAAGGGTCGAGGCATTTCTTGAACAACTTACCGGTACTTCGAATAAGAAGTAAATAAAACATGATATCTATTCGAAAATTTAAGGAGTGGGCAGCGCCATTCCTGCAGCGTATTTCCCCGCTCTTATTTAGAGAACTTTTGCGGTTTATGAGGATATACCATTTCTTCTGGCGTGGAAATAGAAAGAAAGAGTTGGTATCCTTACACGTGCAGACACGCGTCGGCGTCAGGCATTTATACAACGTTTACGCCAACCCCAAAAGAACCATTTGGACGACGATGTTCGTTCCCTCGGAAATCCTGTTTGCAATGGGACTCTATCCCTTTTGTCTTGAAATCGGCGCAGCGCTCTTTGCAGGTTTAGGTCAAAGTTCTAAGGGGCTTATGGAGGCAGAATCGTACGGAGTTCCTACGGATATATGTACCTTTCACCGCTCTGCAATTGGTCATGCGTTCAGAAACTTGTTTCCCAGGAATATACTTCAGGTAGCCACCACTACATTATGCGATAATAACACAAAGACAACAAAGATATGTGAAACAGTGACGGGGAAAGAGACCATTGTCATTGATGTTCCGTATGAGGAAGATGATTATTCTGTCAGCTATCTGGTGAAACAACTGGAAGATTTCGCGAAACGACTTGAAGAAGTGACGGGAAGGAAGATGAGACAAGCGTCGTTTGAACGGGCAATTGAATACTCAAATCAGACGCGGGCAAAAATGCTGGAAATCAATGAATTAAGAAAAGACCCATACTGTCCCCTTCCAGGCAGTAAAGCCCTGGGGTTTATGTTTCCGGCGTATTTATTAATCGGCTCGGAATTATCCGTGGAGTTTTTCTCCAGTCTCGCTGCCGAACTGCGCGAGAAGATTGAAGAAAATAAAAAGGCGAATAGAACGCCCCCAAAAGATTTGATCAAAATTCTCTGGCTGGAACTAAAACCATATTTCAATATTGATTTTCTGACGAAATTAGAGGAAGAGCAGGGGGTAAAGATTGTATTTGAAGAGACAAATTACGTTTACTGGGATAAGCTTGATCCGCAGAAACCTTACGAAAGCCTTGCCAGGAAACTTATTACCAGCCATTACAACGGTCCGCTGGAACGACGCGTTGAGATAACCAAGATGCTTGCCAGGGAATATCAGGTGGATGGCGTTGTTGTGTTTTCCTCGTGGGGTTGCAGAAGAAATAATGCTGCCGTACCTACTCTAAAAAGGGAATTGAACAAGATAGGATATCCACTCCTGAGTCTCGATGGTGATTGCGTCGACGACCACAACTACATGCCGGGACAGTTTTCCACAAGGATAGAAGGTTTCCTGGAGATGATACGCGGGAGGAAATCTGCCGTTCCACAGCGTGAAACTTGCGGAGTTGGTGTGGCTTAGCGATTACAAATTAGGACGCAGATTTTCCAGAGATACACAAATATCAGATAAACTCTTCGATTTTTTTCCTCTATTTCCACTACTGCCAACAACTTTTCACCTTCTCTTCCTTTCAATTTATATTGACAACAGCGTTTTGGATGTATAAACTTTTCATCAAGGTGATTTAATGAAAGAGGCATTGAGATATTTACAGAACGCAAAGGAAATATTAAAAAAAGCTCCTATTGAAGATAACAGGTATGCCGACGTAAAATATGTTCAGGAGGCTTGTGGTACTGCATATCTTGCAATACTAAAAGCAATAGATGTGTATTTATTGAGTAAAGGACTCAGCAAAAAAGAACTTCCACGGTCAGTAGATGCTTATAGAAAGGCTTTGCAAAAGTATCTGGCAGTTCGAAATGGGAAGCTTTTAAATCAATTTGAAGACCTGTACGACGAACTGCATATAGCAGGATATTACAGAGGAATGTTGCATTCCGTTGGTATAGTTAAGGAAGCATTTAAATCAGCAAAGGTTTTTATCGAGAAGTTTGGATAATTGAATTGTATATTTCATTTCGAATAGCCAGCCTATTTAACCCAATTTTCCAAATACCTGTCCTGACGGGTTATTTGAATTCCGCCCATGTGTTTTAATTGAGAAAGTATAGATTCCAAACTTTCTAAATTTTTACCTACTTGAGTATTGCTAAATTGATTTCCCAGGCAATCTACGTATAAATGCCAGGGATGGATTGAAAAAATAAACAGTCCTCCATTGGCTACGTCTCTTGCCTGCAAAACCACATCGATATATTCACTTGAAATCCTCCGGTCTTCGAAGATAGCCCATAAATAGGATGACATCTTCTTTCCCTTTGCATCAAGAAAAGAAGGTAATGCAAGTTCTAAAAGACCTGAATCAAAAGCCTCTAACGGATAAGGATTGCCTGCCCAACCATTGCCAAGGGTTACTGTTTCTGAGGAATCGTATTGAAATCCTAATCGTTCCAAAACTTTCACAACCGAGCGGTTGATTCTCGTGTAAGGCGCCCTGAATCCTTTCGTATCTCTTTCAAATATTTTTTCCAGAATATCCTTTGCCTCCGAGATGGTTTTTTCGATAGATTTTTCATCCATTGGCAGGCCGGATACCTTACCTAAAAAATCCTCGTGTTTCAGAGAATGACAGGCAATTTCATGTCTTTCGGACAATTTGGGTAAATCCATTCCTCCTGAAACGAGCATTTGAGCCGTTCTTGCTTCGTAAAACAGCGTGGCGTCTATATCATATTTTTCCAATAACCCGAATATTTTTTGTAACCCTTTTTTGCAGGCTGCTATAAGTATCTCGCCATGCTCTATGGGAGGAGAGAGTGCGTCATGTCGTCCCTTGACAGCGCTGTTGGCATCCGGGTCTATATCCAGGGATATTGCTATATATAATGATTCATCAATATTTGTCATTGTTGTTACAGTTTAGATCACCGCAAAGACGCAAAGTGCACAAAGAATAAATTTTGCATGTAGGGGCAATTCATGAATTGCCCCTACAACATTGAAATTCCTAACCGTTGAATTATGAGTAAAATTATTTTGGCTTGAGGAGAGGGAAGAGGATGACCTCTCTGATGGAGACGTTGTTTGTCAGAATCATAATAAGTCTGTCGATACCAATCCCAAGCCCACCGGCAGGCGGCATGCCGTATTTTAAGGCAGTCAAAAAGTCTTCATCTACCTTACCGGCAATATCGGCTTCCGTTCCAAGTTGTTCACGGAATCGCTTATCCTGCTCCGGGGCGTCATTGAGTTCTGAATAGGAATTGGCCACTTCCATAGATGCAATGTATAACTCGAACCGTTGTGCAAAATGTGGGTCGTGTTCACACACCTTCGTGAGCGGACAAATCGAGGTGGGATAATCCAGCACAAAGGTTGGGTTATTTAATGCCTGCTCTACCACCTGCTCAAAAATATTGTTAGCCATGTTGTCACGATCCACACCTTCGGTCTCAAGCCCAAGCTCCTTTGATTTTCTCCTCAGACCTGCCTCATCTTCGTAACTCACACCGCCGTGTTCTTTCAACAATTCACAGAAGGTGGCACGACGCCAGGGCGGGGTCATATCAATCTTTCGTTCACCAAAAGGGATCTCATATCCACCGTACAGTTCTTTAACCAGCGATGCTGCGAGACTCTCGGTAAGTTCCATCATGCCGTTATAATCACTATAGGCCTGGTACAATTCCATCATGGTGAATTCGGGGTTGTGTCGCGTGGAAATACCTTCATTCCTGAAATTGCGGTTAATCTCGTATACCCGCTCCATTCCACCCACAAGCAGTCTTTTCAGATAAAGTTCAGGTGCGATTCTCAAATATAAATCAATGTCGAGGGCATTGTGATGGGTAATAAAAGGTCTTGCAACGGCGCCGCCGGGAATGGATTGCATCATGGGCGTTTCCACCTCCACAAAACCGCGGTCATCCAGAAATTTTCGGATGTACTTTAAAATCTTGATGCGTTTCAGAAAGGTATCCATCACCTCGGAATTGGTAAACAAATCTACGTAACGTTGACGGTGTCTCAACTCCACGTCCTTGAGACCATGCCATTTCTCCGGCGGGGTTAACAGGGATTTCGCCAAAAGAGTAAAATCATCCGCATAAATGGTGATTTCGCCGGTTCTGGTCTTAAAGAGTACCCCCTCTACACCAATAATATCGCCTAGATCCAGTAATTTTGATAACTCAAACTTTTCTGTACCCACCTTATCGAGCTTTATGTATGCCTGTATCTTTCCTGTCCAATCCCTGATATCCAGAAAGGCTGTTTTCCCGTGCGGGCGTATAGTCGAGATGCGTCCGGCAGCTTTGACCTTTACATCGTTCTGTTCGGGTACAAAGCCGTCTAAAATAGCCTTGATAGATTGAGTATTGTCGTAGCGTTTACCGTAGGGTTCCATTCCCATTTCGCGTAGTTTTTGGAGTTTATCAAGACGTTCCTGTTCGAATTTATCCATGTGTTTTATATCTCAAAAAGTATAAATATAAATACGATTTAAAATAAAATA
This sequence comes from Planctomycetota bacterium, assembly GCA_016188675.1. GTDB lineage: Bacteria > Planctomycetota > Brocadiia > Brocadiales > Brocadiaceae > Wunengus. The sequence continues at coordinate 22,382 of JACPHJ010000126.1, read as the reverse complement.
ACTCAAAAGTTTACCCATTTTATCAGTAATGCCGGGACAGTCAAGGAAAATGGAGTAAACGGAGAACGGGACAAAATCAGATTACGTGCTTAATCCGGCAATTGATTTATAACACGATTCTCAGAAAGAACGTTGCATCTGAAATCAGGCATTCGGCGACTTTTAAATGTAGAGCGAAGAGTCTCTTCGCTCTACAAACCGCTTAAATATTGTGAATGTCTATACAATCAAGTTACATTTGTCATATGGTGTGCCATGCGACACAATGGTATGGCACATTTTTGTGCCATGACACATATTTCTTGTTTCACATGAATAGTTTATTCCGCATTTTCAAGTAATCTAACAGGTTGACTTCCGCGCTTTTACAGCCAAATGATACAGTAAATTATTTTTCCCTCAATTGTGGCATCTTATTTGATTTTTTACGATAGGTACTTCAACAGAATACCTTGAAAGTAAAAGGAAACACGCTATCCCGAGGTATCTATGCCAAAGCAAGGACGTTATTTATTATTGGCAAAGAGGGATTCAACCACAGAAGTACTTAAGGAAGAAAGAAACGCAGGCGAAGGAGCAAAAGTACGCATCTGGAACGGAAGCGCCATTTCATGGAATTCCACACCACACACTTCTTCAATTTCTAAAATGGTATCACACCGTGCCAGTACAGAAACGAGAAATCGTGAAATAAATCCATCTTCATGTACGGTTCAGTGCAAACAAACGCAGAGGTTTCTGATGAGTTTATTGATGCGGTATCGATCTCTGTTCCTGTCGACTTATATTGTATTTTAACAATACGGAAATTATGGTAAGGGAGGAAGACATGGGAAAGGAATTGTTAAGTGTAGGCGTGGTAATTCTTATGACCTTTTTGAGTTCCTGCGTCGCTACCCGGACAGCGATGGTACCTGAATTAAAGGTGGAGGTATGTGCGGAACCTCCAACAGAAGAAATGAAACAAGAATCGGCGCCGCCTGCTGCTTCTGTGGAAGAGGCCGCAGTACCCGAAGCACCCGCGCCGGAAGCGGCCGCTCCTGAAGCCGCTGCTCCACCAGAAGTAGCAATGCTAACGGAGGAGCCTACAGCAGAATCAGCAGAACCGCATACCTCTGACGCAGTGCCTGCAGCGAGAATGGCTGAACCAACGGTAGCTAACGGTAAAAAATATCTAGTAAAGCAGGTTTTCTACGGCACAGACCGAAAAGAGAACGATCCGACACAGCCGCAAAAGTTTTATGGAAATCAGCGTGGCGATCTCCGACTTGGCATCTGTGAGGTGAGTATTCCACCGGACCACAAGATGGGTGAACTTGAATCGCCAAAATGGTGGAAATTAGAATTCAACGAAAATCCCAACAAACATGTAGTCCTGCTAAAGGTACAGGAACTTTCATCGGAATATTTCTTTACTGAACTCCGGTCTCACATAGGTAAATCATCCGACAAAGAGGCTTTTGTTTTTATTCATGGATACAGTGTAACTTTTGAAGATGCGGCGCGCAGGACAGCCCAGATGGCGTATGATTTGGGTTTCGGTGGAGCGCCGATTTTTTACAGTTGGCCGTCTCAGGGTGAGATTGCAGACTACACCGTCGACGAAACTAGCATAGAGTGGACAGTTCCTCATTTGAAAGAGTTTTTATCTATGGTTGCTGCAGAATCCGGCGCACAAAAGGTGCATCTGATTGCCCACAGCATGGGGAATCGGGCAATGACCAATGCTTTGAAAGACCTGGCCGATACCTACACAGCAGGAAGTGCCCCTTTGTTTAACCAGGTAGTACTTGCGGCGCCGGACATGGACGCTGAAATTTTCAAGAGAGATATTGCCCCGCGTATTCAGAAGACTGCAGAACGAGTGACACTCTATGCTTCATCAAACGATAAGGCGCTTCTGGTATCCAAAAAGATACACGGCGCACCGCGGGCAGGCGATGCGGAGAACGGAATTATCACTGTTCCTGGAATTGATACTATTGATGCCTCTTTAGTAGATACCAGTCTTGTTGGCCATTCCTACTATGGTGATAACAGGTCAATCATCTCTGATATGTATTTACTTGTAAATTTAAAATTACCGCCCGACAAACGTAATCTTTTGCCGATGGAAGTTGAAGGAGGGAGATACTGGGCGGTAAAGCGTTAGTTAGTTACTTCAAACAGGCAGAAACATACAGAAGGTTTTCTGATATTTTTAAAATAGATTTGGCAACTGCCGTAAGAGAGGGTGTTGATATGGGACAATTGGTAGAAAAGAGAATTTGACGATTCATTCCCAAAATTATTGGGGAGGGATTTTTTCTTAATTAATTACATTTTGGAGGGGAGAGAAATGGCAGTTGGATTTGAGGATTTAAAAACTGGTATAGAGAGACTATGAGCTGACATAAGTAGACACCGGGAGAAGTTGGAAACCGTCAGACAAAATTATGATAGATATGCAGCGGATACGGAGGCCGAACTCGATAGGCTAGGGGTAGAGCTTAATAACCTTTTAGCTGGCCCATTAGCTTCTAAGCAAGCATGGGAAATGGATCCTGGAAAGACCGATGTAATCAAAAAAATTCGTAAGGAACTACCAGATAGGTCAGAAACAATAAATGATAGCATTGAACAGGTAGGTAATGTACTGGTTATTGATACAAAGAAACCAAAAAGGTTGACAATAATTGGCATTACGATTTTATTACTAATGATAGGAGGTTATATCGCGCTTCATATATACATTGAAAACCCGACTTACAAAAAAGAAACTGGAAAAAAATTATTTAAGGCGATCGGGATACTCAAGGCATCTATTTTAAATTCAGATGTGAAGCTAGATGAAATACCACAAGATTTTTCGGATTGCAGTATTTTGAGGGATAAAGTAGACACAACGAAAGCAAAGCTGGGTGAAAAACCACAGAATTCTCCAGTGCAGAATCAGTCTAAACAGAATTCGACCGATTCTGATAATAAGGAAAGAGACGATGCATTGACCTTAGAGTTTGCAGAGAGAATTAGCTTAATCAATGGTTTTATATCAGCCTTTAATAAAGATACCGGTACGGTTACTGTGCGAAGTCAGATAGTTAGTATAATAAAGGAAGAGATTGAAAAAATAGAGAAAGATGCCGTAGGATTTTCAAAGAATGATGGATTTTTCTGGATTGCTGGTTTTTGGAGGTGGTTGGAGATTTTATTTTGGGGGGAATTTGGGGTGATAGTTGGAGTTCTTGTATGGGTTTGTACACAGGCAGAGGCGGGGAAGTATACAAAAGGGATGTATGATAGAGAGAAATCCTGGTATATTGCAGAGATAGTTACAGGGCCAATTATTGTTGTAGCAGTCTTTTTCTTATTAAGACAGTTTGTTGGAGCATTCATGACAGGAATTGCAGAAGAAGAGGTCAGGGGTTCAATATATTTAACCCTGGGCATATCTTTTGCGCTTGGGCTTTTTATAAGAAGGACATTAGGTATATTTGATTATATCAAAGAAAAACTTCCACTTCCAAAGGTTTAAAAGGGGGAAAGGGAGTCTGGGAGGGAAGAATGCATAGAAACTGTCGTCTTGGCCATTGTACTAAACAAGTGGCTAGAAATACGTCCAAGCTTGGGTTTCAAAGTACTTCCGGTTTTTCAAGACTAGGATAGTATTGATGGATTTATCTATAGAGACAATTTGTTTTATTAAGTAAATGAAGAGAAAAAATGCTTCCCATTCCTTGATTGTACACGCATGTAGTTACACTTTTAGGATTGTTCTCTTAATGTTTTTTTGTGCTACTTTTTTATGCTCGTGTTTCAGTTTTAAAACAAAAGATAAAAAAGGACACGTTATATCACACCACTTTGGATATACCCGTTTTGAAGCTCCTCCATCTGCCTGCAAAAATACAGAGGGGGATTTCAAAGTAAATGATATTCGTACTTGGGGGATACGGATAAGCAGGGGCGTTGGCATAGGATATTCCCGTGAACGCAACGAATATATTCCGTATGATTGTCGTTTGGTAATCCGTGTCACAAATGAGGAACAGATGGAGAAAACACAGAATCTAATAAAGAATTTAGAAAAGGAGGGAATATGCATAACTGTGGACGAAAACAAATAGCGATTGTTTTTGGGGTCGTGTCAGTTGTTTTAATGATGTCGGGATGCGCCATTAAACACTCAGATGTTATGTTGTTTGGGACAAACACAAAATATGGCCTTTCAATTGCCATGGACCAACCGGAAAGCACACCCCACATAAACGTTGGGTATAAGCGTCAGGAATTCGTATGGATGCCATTGGTTGCTAATGGCGCAGACTCTGTAATACAAACTAAGGTAGGAACGGCTAGTGCACAGGATCTGAAATATTTAGGAAAAGAACCGACCGGGAAAGAAGATACGTATTCAGTGCTGGCAAGTTTTGGTGCTAATTTTAAGGCATCTGGGGCTGCTGGTGGTGGTGGGATCGCACAATACTTTGCTACAGGCATGGCAGCAAGAAAACTGGCAGAGGTTGGTGGCGCTTCTTTAGTGCAGGCAAGCAATGTTAATTTAACACCTTCACCTGAAACAGTCGCGGCTGCTAATAAACAAGAAGTAATTGTACGAACACCAATATACGTTGAAAAAACACGACTGGACCGAGTAAGGATAATACAGGGCAAAATTAAAGGACTTGATGCTGATAGGCTAAAAGAGCTTGCCAAGAATCCACCGGTTCAAGAAAAAGCGGGCATGGATTTTGTGAATGAAAAGATAGATCCTAATAAAACTCGTGAATCCGATCCTGAAATGGCAAAAAAGGTATTACTAATTTTGGTATCGGAAGGCGAACCAAGTGATGCCAATCTGGAAGCATGGGAGAATGCATTAGGTATTAAAACGACTGAATGATGTGAAATGTCTGTATATCTTTTATTTCATATTAAAATCAAAAGGAAGGAATAATTATGGCTATCCTAAAAGAAGAATTTAAAAAAAGTGAAGTAACAAAGGAACAAGTTGAAGAGCGAAAAATGATGAAGCTTAACGGTGGTGCTAAAAAGTGCTGGATAGAAGAAGAACCAGACAAATGGATACTGTGTACGGAATGGTAAAAAGCCAAATAAGAAAAATTTCTTTTTTGCGGGAGCAGGTTACAACCGGCTCCCGAAGATTTAAACCCTCTGTGTTACGAACTTACTAATAGCGCCATTATCCCTATGGCGTGACGACTGTGTTGCGTATGTTGGCACACTTTTAACATGTCACTGATGGGGATATGTATCATGCTGACAGCAGGAATTTTTACTATTTGCCCTGAAAAATTTCTCAAGGGTTTCTAAACACTCACATAAAATTGGTCTTTATTTAATTTACCTTTCTAGTCTTGGAGGTGTAAAATGCCTAACCCACATGCCCCATTTTATCCGATCATCTATGTACGCGGATATGCGATGACGCGGGGAGAGATTGATGAAACTACAGCCGACCCCTTTTGTGGATTTAATCTGGGTTCCACCGTTTATCGCGCCACGACAGACAAGAAGAAGCCCGCCAATAAATTTGTATTTGAGTCCCCTGTAGTACGCCTGATGTCAGACTATGGGTATGCAGACGTCTTTAAGAATGGGCTTGATATAACAGACCCGAATTGGAACGGCGGTATTCCTAACAAGTCAATTGTTGTTTACCATTATTATGATCAGGCATCAACCTTGCTGGGTACAGGAGTTACCCCTAAGATTGATGAGTTTGCCAGTGGTTTAAAAAAACTTATTCTCAGGGTGAGGGACTTGGTCTGTATGGATACAGAGAATCGGGTAAAACCTGAAGATTTCCGGTGCTACCTGGTCGCCCACTCTATGGGCGGTCTTGTGTGCCGTGCGTTTTTGCAAAATCCTGCTTTTGGTGATAATCAGACCAGGCAATGTGTAGATAAGGTTTTCACCTACGCCACGCCTCATAACGGGATCGAGGTGTTCGGCATGAACGTGCCTGATTGGCTAAAACTGTTCGGAGTCGACACTTTTAATCGAAAAGAGATGTCCGGGTATTTAAACCTGAGTAATCTTGATGTTTACAAAAAAACAGAAAGGGTAGATTGGTTGCCGGAAAAGTATTTCCCATCTGAAAGATTTTTCTGCATGATTGGAACCAACCGGGGAGATTATGAAGCAGCTATGGGTATTGCGCGTATGTTTGCCGGACACGGAAGTGACGGGTTGGTCAGAATCGAGAATGCCTCGGTCTGGGGCGTAAATGATAATGGGGAAGTATCCGCACCGTGTGCTACAGCGTATACTTATCGGTCACATTCGGGATATTTTGGGATTGTCAATGGTGAAGAGTCGTATCAAAACTTAACCAGGTTCCTCTTTGGCAGCGTCCGCACGGATGTTTGGGTTGATGTGACAGACATTAGCTTGCCACAGGAACTTCAGAAGATCAGCAAAAACAAGGAGGTGAATGCGCTGTATCAATTCGAGATACTCGCTTCACCCCGCGGCAAGCGGTGGTATCTTACACGACGCACGGCGGAAGAGGATTCGGTTGCGTGCCGCAGCCATAAGGATTTGATGGATGCATCGAAACGAAGTATTTATCTTTCTACCGTTTTTTTAGATGACCGCCAACGTGTTGACCCACAGCGTTTCTCCCTTGCTTACAGTGTTACATTAGGTGTGCGTGTACCGGATTACGAAGTAGACCGTTTATTATGGTGGGACAAACACTACGAGGGTGGATATCTATTCAGGGATTCTGTGGTTATAGAATTATTTCAGCCGCAGCCGCCAGAGAAAGATTGGCGAATTGTTTATGACTGGCAAAGCGACAATCTCGGACAGGCCAGTAAGTCGCTGGATATTAACGTACTCAAGAGTGGAAAGATGGAGTCACTTATTCCTTTTGATAGCGGCACAACACCCGGTATCAGCGGCAATCTGCGGTTTGTGGTGTCAGGGTGGAATGGGCATATTCAATATTGAAGTGTAACACTTGGGAAGTGATTTTAAAAGAGTTTTAAAGTTAATCTATTAATACTGCTTGTTACTGGTGCAAGCGGGTATTGGGGTTGGAATATTTGTCAGACGGCAAAGAAGGAATGGTAGGTTTTTGAGACGTTTTTTTCTCAACCATTGACAGCATCTTGGTCTTCTGCTAACCTATGGGCAATGGATTTCCAATTTACAAAGGCAGAACGGCTGACCCGAAAAAAGGAGTTCGAAAGGGTCTTCGAGGAAGGCAAGGTATTGAAAAACGATAAGGTCGTTTTTTATGTTGCCCCAAATGATTTTCAGCAATCGCGCCTGGGGCTTGTAGTAAGTAAAAAGGTGGGGAACGCCGTGCGGCGCAATCGCGCCAAACGGTTGCTAAGAGAGGCATACAGGCTGAATAAACATTTACTTAAAATGCATGTCGACATTATCGCTATTCCGCGACACCCTTTTTCGTCAGACCTGAAACTTTCGGAAGTCGAAGGCGGATTTGAAAAATTATTACTCCAAATTAATGAAACCTTTACCCATGAAGTTCATCGTCGTTAAACTACTCAAGGTCTATCAATTTATTATTTCTCCCCTGATGCACCCTTCCTGCCGTTATGATCCTACCTGTTCTCAGTACATGATTGATGCGGTAGAAAAGAAGGGTATACTGTGGGGCGTTTGCCTTGGAATGTGGCGTGTACTGAGGTGCAATCCTTTTGGGGGTTCCGGGTATGATCCTGTGAAATAGGCACAGATTTACCTCTAATATACACCTGGCGCAGCTTCACCGCAACCAGAGGGTGAAAGACGAAGACAGGTGACGAGTGGCATGTTACGGGTGACGATTTTTGCGTCACTCGTCACTGTTTCTAAAAACTTACAAAAAAAGAAGTTTTTACAGAGTAATACTTTAGAGGATAATTGTGAAATCGTGTATCGATTTTGTCTAATTCGTCTTTTTCGATAATTCTTCGTATAGTTTCAGTTCGTTGTTTGCCTCTTCTTCCATCCCTTTTTTCCGGTATGCGAACTCAAGATTTTTGTGGGTCATTGCCATGGTTGAATTAATTTTGATAGATTTCTTTAATTCATCAATGGCCGCATCAAACATGCCCTTTTCCGAGTATGCTACGCCGAGGTTGTTGCGGGTAATCGCATCGTCTGGCCTTTTTTCAATGACCTTGAGATATTCCTTAATGGCATCATCAAATTGCTTTTTCTGTGCATATGCAAATCCTAAGGCATAATGTGCTTCTGCAAAATCGGGTTTCAGTTCAACGGCCTTTTCCCAGGCAAAAACGGCGGCGTCCTGCATGTTGCTTCTTGCATATATCGCACCCAGATTATAAAGTGTTTCCGGGTCATTCGGGTAGAGTTCCAACACGGTTTTGTATTCCTGGATAGCCTCGTTAAACAGTCCCTTTTTGTGGTAGGCTACGGCGAGATTGTAATGCGCTTCCCTGTTAGTTGGGTCAATCCTCAGCGCTTTTTTATACTTTTTAACGGCTTCGTCAACCTTGCCCTGACTGTCCAAAAAGACGCCCAACCGGTTGAAGTAATCGGGGTCTTGTACTCCGCAACCTCCAATAAAGGATATAATCAAAAGAAGTAATAATGGAATATATCTGGGAAACAAAATAACACGCATACTGTTTTTATCCTCTTTTTTATTCAAGCAATTACTAAACACACCCCTACCCCTCTCAAGAGGGGCATTTGAGAAGTCCCCTCTCGGGAGGGGATATTGGGGTGGGTAAAAAGTCGTTTGGTTTTTGTATTTTAAAATCCCATCTGACTTAAACCAGGCCTATTTATGGTTTTTCATTGTAATATCTTACTTCCTTTACTTCAATCTAATTCTCTTTTGCAATTGTTAGAAACGGTTACGAGTGACGGATGAATCGTTACCCGCCACTCGCCACCTGCCACTCACCAACCATCACACGTCACATACCACGCGTTACTTGACTTTATTTACCACTCTCTGGTTACGGTTCGCTGCGCTGTGGAATGATGTTGATTTTTTTCATATTATGGCTATAATTTAATCCGACTTTATAAATATTTGCATAATTCAATGCGCCCGTAGCTCAGCTGGATAGAGCAACGGTTTCCTAAACCGTAGGTCAGACGTTCAAATCGTCTCGGGCGCATTAAAATTTGGTGGTTAATGTGATTGACCTGCATACGCATACATTGTTTTCGGACGGCGTTCTTTTACCGGCAGAATTGATTCGTCGCTGTGAGGCAAAAGGTTTTCGCGGGGTGGTGATAACGGATCATGTCGATTATTCGAACATAGATTTTGTAATACCCAACGTTTTAAATGCCTGCAAAGAGATCGCGTCCGTTGCAAAAATCAAGGTACATGGGGGGGTTGAGTTAACCCACCTTCGCCCAGAACACATAAAATCTATGGTGAGACGCGCAAGAGAACTGGGGGCATTTATTGTACTGGTTCACGGTGAAACGATTACAGAGCCAGTGTTACCCGGGACAAATCGGGCGGCCATAGAGGCTGGCGCTGATATTCTGGTGCATCCTGGCCTCATAACGGAATCCGATGCAAAATTGGCAAAAGAGAATGGCGTCAGACTGGAGGTTTCCGGCAGGAAAGGGCATGCCTATGCGAATGGGCACGTCGTTAAGGCGGCAAAAAAGGCAGGGACGAAACTTGTATTTGGTTCTGATTCCCATACGCCTGACGACTTGTTAGACCGCAATCGCGCCGAATGTATTGCTCGTGGAGCGGGTTTGGAAGAAAAAGATATTCAGGAAATTTTTAAAGAGGCAGAATCTTTAATTGGTTTATAATTAAAAGAAAGAAGAAATATGAAAGAAGCTACTTTAAATGTAATAAGGACGTTGAATAAATATAAGGTAATTATCGGTATAGGTATTGGCGTTGCCATTGCACTTGGCGCGGGGGCTGTTTATTTTGTTACAGCAAATACCCGAAAGACCGAAGTCGTCTGGCAAAGCCTGTGGAAAATAAATAATGACCTCGCAATGTCGATACAGAAACAGGATAAGGAAGGGAAAGAAAGAATCTCTGCCTTGAATACGGCGGCGGATGCTTATAAATATATTCGTGATAATATGTCTTCTTCCAGCGCTATGCCGTGGGTGTTGTTCCAGCTAGGGAATGTTTATTATAGCCTGAAGAATTATGATGAGGCGATCCGTGCATATAATGATTTCCTGGATAAATATGGCAGTCATTCGCTTGCGCCTATTGCGAAACAGTCTTTGGGATATGCCTATGAGGAAAAGGGCCTTTTAAAGGAAGCGGTTAAACAATTCGAAGATATTTTGACTATGAATAACAATCTTTTTGCCGCGCAAGAAGGATGGGATGCGGGTCGTTGTTATGAGAAATTAGGCCAAACAAGCGATGCCGTTCGCTTATATACAAAAGTGGTGGAACTCTCCCCAAACAGCAACTGGGCTACGATGGCGCAATACCGTTTGTCTGCGATTAAATAACATGCAACAGGAAGCCCAACAAATAAAGGAAGTGACCTTCGATATAAAAAAGGTATTCGACGACAAAAGGATTGACAGATACCTTGCCGCCAGACTCCCAGACTACTCAAGGACGTTTATCCAGAAATTGGTAAAAGGGGGGGATGTACTGGTTAATGGACGTACAGTCAAAAGCAGTTATGATATACAAAAGGGAGACCTTATTTCTGTCCGTGTGCCAGTACTTGAAGAAAGCAAGGTCGTTCCTGAAGATATTCCCATAGACATTGTTTATGAAGATGATTATCTGATGCTCATTAACAAGCCGTATGATATGGTTGTACATCCGGCGGGCGGGCATCCTTCCGGGACGCTTGTTAATGCGCTGGCCTTCCACTGCCAGAATCTTTCCCAGGTCAACGGGCCGTTAAAGGCGGGGATTGTCCATCGGCTGGACAGGGATACGAGCGGGATTATGCTGACGATCAAGAGCGATGCCGTCCATTCACACATTGCCATGCAATTTGAAAAAAGATACGTCAAGAAGGAATATCTTGCTGTGGTTGAAGGTGAGTTGATGCTGGATTCCGACGAAATTAGTTTGCCCATTGCAAGACATAAGATTGATACCCAAAAAATGGCAGTAAGGCACGATATTGGGAAGGAAGCCGTGTCCATTTATGAAGTGGTAGAACGTTTCCGCGGGTATACCCTTGTAAAGGTAATGCCTAAAACGGGACGAACGCATCAAATTCGTGTACACATGCGGGCGATAGGACATCCTGTCGTTGCTGATTTTATGTATAGCAGCCAGGAATCGTGTTATCTTTCAGACTTATTGGAAAAAGAAAGGGAGCCTGAAGAAGTACCGATCATTGAGAGACAGGCGCTTCATGCCCACAGGATCGAATTTTTCCACCCCATCCAGAATAGAAAAATGGAATTTCAAGTGGACATGCCTGAGGATATCTCCGCCCTTGTAAAAACATTAAGGGATGTGAGACCTTACAGAAATTAATTCATTGATTTTTATCTGTTTGACGCTATAATTTGCTTTGTTTAATAATTTTACATAAGGAGGCATAAATATGTTTAGTATGCCAGGCGGTTGGGAATGGCTCATCATCCTGATTGTGGCGCTTCTGATTTTCGGTAAACGATTGCCAGAGGTAATGAAATCCTTGGGTCGGGGTATCGTGGAGTTCAAGAAAGGTGTCAAGGGAGTCGAAGAAGAAGTAGAAGAGTCAAGCAGTAAAACCACGCAGAAGAAGATAGAGACTGAAAAAGATACCACAAAACAGGATAATAAATAATTTCAGATTTACGATTTTGGATTTGGGATTTAGTAAAATCGTAATTCGTAATTTGTAGATCGTAAATTTTTGTTGGATTTTAACGAGAAATCTCATTTTTAATTAAGATTTAAACAGGAGTAATGTAATATGAGAGACAAGAGAAGACAAAGGCTATCATGGCGAAGTAAAAGGGCAAATCACGGGAAGATGGGGTGTAAGGGTAGAAGGGTTGGAAGATATAAATAAACTGGAACACACTGTCATAGACTGCCAGCATACAGCTTATGGAAGTGGAAACAAACACTTACATTCGTAAAAGTCAAAAAACATTAAGCCACTCACAAATGAGTGGCTTTTTTTATTTGGAGGATTTTATAAGAACAATTCAAATGACTTTAGATGACGGCTTGGTAGCTTCTATTGACGAGGTTGTTAAAAAACTGAAGACAACACGTTAGTTTCTATGCTGTAATTTATAGATACCCCTATTACTCCTACTTTTCCTTTTTGCTTTTTGTAACTTTTACAATTAGTCTCCCCTGTAAATCATTTGTCTCAAACGTAATCCTTGCTTTCCCGGTTTCTTTCTTGGCTTTAATAGTAAACACAACCTGACCATCGGCATTTGTAACTGCACTTGAAGGTGAAACAGAAACTCGTTTCCTATCAGATTTTTGAATGTTTACCTCAACCGTCGTACCCTCAACAGGACAATCTTCTGTGTCTGTTACCGTTATTGTCACATTCGCACTCTTATTCCTTTTGAGTTTAAGATTTTTTGATGACAATTTGATCTTCTCTGCAACACATACAGCAGGTGTTGGGGTTGCTGTTACAACGGGTGTTGGTGATACAGAAACCACAACAACCGCTGAGTCTGTCACTACCCTTAAAGAGTCTGTTGTATTTATTTCATCAATATAAGTAGTTCTCAACGTATCACCCTCACTTGCCTGAATTCGGTCGTATTCGAGCGTACCTCCGCCGCTTACAATACGGATTGAACCCACAAATATGCCGGTATCCGAGCCTGTTTCAATCATCCTCGTCCTTGTAATGTTGAATGAAGACGTCTCGATAAACACGTCACTTAAAAGTGATTCAGCCTCGGTGTGATTTGTATTTCTTTCCGCATCTGCCAGGGTTATTCTTGCATAAGAATTCAAAACATACGCATCTGCATCAAAGACAAGCGCTGCATTAAAGCTGCTTAATAACAATGTCTTCGTAAGCGTAGAAACAATGGGAGTTGTATCGGTGTATATAACCGTTGCAGTTCCTCCCTGGGTTGCCTTTATGGTGCCGCTATTTGCCCGGATACTCGAAGTAGCTCCCCCTGTTGTGGTTGTGCCCGTTTTAATAGTTGCCAGGAACGTACCGCTATTCACTCCGTTTTCTATAAGATCTAAGAAGAGATTTTTAGTGAGATCGCTGGTATTTTCTATCTTGATCGCTGTCGTTAGTGTATCTTCGGAAGTTGCGCCTGTATTCCTGTCTGCATCTATTACCGTTGCAACGATTGTATCACCGGATAAATAAGCTGTGTATTTACTCAGACTGAGCCCGACAGCAGCCGATGGCGTTGCTGTGGGTGATGGTATTGCTGTTGGCGTAAGGGTAACAGTGGCAATTGCTGTCGGTGTCGGTGTGCTTACCCCGGCAGAAACAGTGGTAAAGCTCCAGCTATAATTAGAACTTAGTGATGTTCCTGCTGCACCTGCTGCCTTTGCGCCTGTGGTAATTGTTGCGGTATACGTTGTATTATACGCCAATTTAGTTGAAGGGGTAAATGTTGCCTTATTGCCACTGGCGCTCACCGACCCCTTCAGCGTGCTCCCGCCTCCCGTGACCTTAAAGGTATCTGTCGTGAGGGTTGAACCGTTCAAAGTGTCACTAAAAGTTGCCGAAATGGTAGTATTTACCGCAACACCGGTTGCGCCACTGGATGGACTTGTGGAGCTAACCGTGATGTACGACGTCTCCACCACCTCCACCACCTCCACCACCTCCACCACCTCCACCACCTCCACCACCTCCACCGCCTCCACCGCCTCCACCGCCTCCACCGCCTCCACCGCCGCCTCCGCCTCCACCGCCGCCTCCGCCGCCTCCTCCTCCAGCGGTTGACCAGGCGGTGTTATTACCACTGTCAGTCCAACTGACTACGGAAATACTGGTACTACTTAAATTATTGGAATCCTTTACGTCAAGAAAATCAACAGACCACGTTCCTTGCGGATTTATGCTCCATTGAGTCCCGTCAGTGGAGCTTCTTAAACGAAGGAAATTCCCCGACGCCCCCGACAATGTCAGAGTAAAGGTAACGGCTTGTGTCTTATTTGCCTCAAAGGTAAGCTGACCTCCGGCAACGGTACATTTTAAATTGTAAAAGGTAGCCGACCCATTAATGGCATGAGACGTCCCTGCAAACTCAACGGTACTATTGCCCGGGGTAAATGTGCCTGAGTTTGACCAGTTGCCATTCTCGCTGACAGTAATCGTGCCCGTAGAGGATTGCAATGTTCCCGAACCTGCAACGGTGACAGTCCCCGGCGCATTTAAGGTTGCTGTATTGAGATTAACGGTAGCAGACGAAGGAATGTTGAATTCAACTGCCCCCACCTGCATATTCTGAATGGAGAACTGAATTAATAATATGATTCCAATAATCTTTAGAAACATTAAAACGCCTTTTTTATAAAATATTATTAATCATTCCCACTGGACATACCCATAGCAAACATATTTAGAGTTTGCACTGTCACTGCGTTTGTATCAGTTACGTTAGTTACAAATACTTCAATGTAATCATTTTGATTTAACACTGGCATGACGTGAATAGCTGAGGATTCAAGTGCACCAGTGGGTGAAACAGTATCTTTTATTATACTCTTCTCCATCCCGGTGGTTGTCCCATTCTTTGCGATAATAAGCCCTATAGTATTAGCAGCATTAGAAGTATATGAAGCTGTCATAGCCACATGAAATGTTTTTGTCGCTGTGCCTGTGTAAACTAATCTATTATTTGTGTTGCTTGTACCAAATTGCATGGAATTAGAATCAAATGTTGTGACTCCGGCAACCTTATAATATACAGTAGCAGTTGTTATTGTTGTATTAGTATTATTATCAGTAAAATAGATCTCGCCCATTGGTGGCGACTCAAGTTTAACAACTCCATTCTTTGTTGAAATTATGTCCCCGGTTGCCGTCATCGTGCCTGTTACATACAGCGCCGTACTGGGCGTTGTAGTACCAATGCCTACCCTGCCTGTGCTTGTGACGTTCAGGATATTCGTCGTTGTGCCCACGGTGAGGAGCGTTGCAGGGGTCGTCGTGCCAATGCCGACATTGCCGCCGGTTGTCGCGGCAGTCAATGTGCCTGTTGACGCCAGGCTTGATGCCGTCATCGAACCAGTGTTCCCATTCACAATAAATAAGCCGCCCGCCGCCGTTAAAGTGCCTGTCACCGTCGTTGATCCCGTTGTTGTTAATGTCGTTGTCGTTAGTGATCCAAAGGTTGCATTGGTTGTCGTTAACGTAGTTATATTTCCTGTGGCCGTATTTACTACCGCTGCCGTCATTGAACCCGTATTCCCATTCACAGTAAATAAGCCGCCTGCCGCCGTTACCGTCCCTGTCACAGTTGCTGACCCCGTTGTCGTTAATACCGATACCGTGGTCGAACCTGCACTTATTGTCCCTGTAATATTTATACTACTACTACTTGATAAGGAAGTTGCAGTTATTCCACTTAACACAGAACCATCTCCAGAAAACTTTGTTGCCGTAATTGTGCCATTTGTAAATATATCAGAAAGGAAATGCACCGTTGTTGTACCGTGGAGACTTGTGTTTGCGCTGATTGTGCCAATAGATAAAAAACCTGCGGTCATTGTTCCTAAACTTCCCGATGTAGCAGAACCCACGTATAATGCGGAATTCAGGGTTGAAGTGTTTGTACCGATAAGAATGGCGCCGTCATTCCTCACGGAAAGGGCATCGGTTCCGCTGCTGTTTCTTACCTTAAGTGATGCATCACTGCTGGAAGTGGAGGAACCTGCTACATAAAGCATGGCCACATTTTGTGTTGTTGTTCCGATGTTCACAGTTGATGAGCCCACGTACAATAATTTTGTCCCAGAGCTTACATCCGTTCCTCTTACGACATTAAATGCGCTTGAAGCGCCCAAAATTATTTCAACATCAGCCGCCTTGACTTTTCCAGATAACAAGCAAATAGAAACTGCCACTAAGAACAACAGCGTAACAAAAATGTTCATTTTCATCTCTATCTACCTCCAATCTTCTCTTTCGCGCGATTTATCTGACAAATAACGAGTTACGTGAAACGGCTCAATTATAATTTTAACTTGCTTTGCAAAGCATAAACCAGAGATTGAAAAACCATTAAGAAAATAAATAATTCTCCTTAACTGCTGAAATTCTTATAGGTAACAGGTAGACACTATTTCATTAACGATTCGGAGAGAATAGTCATGCACCAAAGAAGAACGATACAAAAAAGTTCTTAAAGTGAACAATATTGTAGTTTCAAAAAGGACTATCTTAGGGAAATATGGGAAATGATTCAGCAGATCAGTTTCTTAGATGGCGCTTACACAGGAGAGGGGTAACGAGAGAGGTAAATAAGGTGCGGATTCCCAGTGATAAGATATTATGTCAAAATGGCATAATCGGCTATATGACTTCCTTTGCAGCTAGGGATGGCTTGGATGTCATTGACGAGAAAGCCGTAAAGAAGTGTTGGACTGTAAACAAAATCCTTGATGATGTCAGAGGGTATAATTATAATGCCTTGTGCAGTCAAACAGGCACATTCGACGGTCACGGGAAAGGAGCGGAAAATGTATAAAACGTGGCGGCGTGTGATTGTGGTGCAGAAATCAAAAAATGGCAAGCCAAGAACAGTTCCATTAACGAAGGAGCGGGATACAGGTTTTGGAGCCTGACTACATTTTGACTACAGTGAGGGGGTAACGCAGATGTGCCAAATGCTTAAATTCCTTGAATTTACTAGGTAGTTAAGGCGATTATAGTTGATGTTGATCCCTATATGATGTTATAATTTGCTTTTAATTTTATACAGTGAAGAATTAAAATGTATAAAGTACAACATGAAATATTCATCGTAGATGAAAATGGGAAAAACAAGGCAGTTATTATAGAGTTTAAAGATTACAAAAATCGGAGGTAATAAAAAAGTTATGTCACCCAACGGACTGGATGCGAAGACATTTTTTGAAGGACAAGGGGGGATCACCTATAATGATTTTATCCTGCTGCCGGGCCACATCGATTTTGCGCTTGATGCAATCACCCTCGAAACCAACCTTACCCGTAATATAAAGATCAAAAGACCACTGGTCAGTTCACCTATGGATACTGTGACTGAAGCCAAGATGGCTATCTGTATGGCGCTGCTGGGGGGTATCGGCATTATCCATTACAATAACACCATTGAGGAACAGGTGAAAGAAGTGCGCCGTGTCAAAAGATTCGAAAATGGATTTATCACCGAGCCTGTGGTGCTCAGCCCAAACCATACTATTCGTGACGTCGATATTTTCAAAGAAACGTATGGTTTTTCAGGTATTCCCATTACCGAGGATGGTACGTTAACCTCGAAACTTGTGGGAATCGTAACAAAGAGGGACATTGATTTTGAGGAAGACCGAACCAAATTATTAAAAGAGGTGATGACCACCCAGTTGATTACAGCGCCAGCCGGAATTTCTCTGGCAGAAGGGAATAAGATACTCAAGGAAAGCAAAAAGGGGAAACTTCCGCTTGTTGACAAACATGGCCGTCTCGTATCTCTAATGAGTCGTACCGATTTGCTGAAAAATGAGGACTTCCCATGCGCTTCTAAAAACAAGGACAAACAACTGCTCGTGGGCGCTGCACTTTCTACACGGGAAGAAGACAAGGAACGCCTGGCGGAGCTGGTAAAGGCAGGTGTGGACGTTATCGTAATCGATTCGTCCCAGGGTGATTCCGTCTTCCAAATCAACACGATCAGATACATCAAAAAAACATACCCACACCTTGAAGTAGTCGGAGGAAATGTCGTTACAGCCAAACAGTGCAAATCATTGATCGATGCCGGCGTTGACGCCCTTCGCATCGGGATGGGGAGCGGTTCGATCTGTATCACACAAGATACCCTTTCTGTCGGCAGGGCACAGGGATCGGCAATTTATCACACGGCAAAATTTTCCAGGGAATATGCAAATATCCCGGTTGTAGCGGATGGCGGCATAGCCCATATTGGACATATCGTAAAAGCAATATCTCTAGGCGCAAGCACCGTCATGATGGGCGGCTTACTTGCCGGCACCAGCGAATCTCCGGGAGAATATTTTTATGAAGGCGGCGTACGCGTTAAAAAATACAGGGGTATGGCATCCCACGAAGCCATGGAAAAAGGGGGAGGAAAGAGATATCTCTCCGTTGAAGACAGAATAAAGGTTGCGCAGGGTGTTACGGGTACGGTAGTAGATAAAGGATCGGTCATCCATCTTGTTCAATATCTGATGCAAAGCTTGTTACATTCATTTCAAGAGCTCGGATATAAAAGTGTTCAGGAACTTCATAAGGGAATATATGAAGGTACGCTCCGCTTCGAAATGCGCTCGCCATCCGCCCAGGCGGAAGGCACCGTCCACAGTCTCTATTCCTTCAAGGAGCCTCACCTGGGCTTGCTGCGGGGGAGGTAGTAATGGCATTATGTATCAATTCCTGTGGTTTTAGCGGGCAATTTCCATTTGACGGCCGCTATGCTGACAATTGTAGAATAAAGATATAAATAATTGTTAGACATAAAAAGGAACAGCATGATAATTTAGGCCATGTTCCTTGTCACGAGCGATATAAAATAATAAAGACCTCTTTACCCTGCTTCTGTGATATAATAATTTCATATGAAGACATTAGAAACAAAGAACCTCCTAAATATTGACTTCAAAAGAACCTGCAACTGCAAGCCAACGAATATTAATTGCATGTCCGCGAAAGAGTGGCTTAAAAGCCAATTGGGAGTTTGGAAATTTAATTATGAGAAAAGGGACATAAGAGACAAGCAAGCACACCCCGCAACCTTTCCCATTTCGTTAGCAAGAAAAATTATTGACCTTTTTACACATGAGGGAGAACTTGTTGTTGACCCCTTTGTTGGAAGCGGAACGACTCTTGTTGCTGCGCAAGATAGCAATAGAAATGCAGTAGGTTTTGATTTACAAGAAAAATACATTGAACTTTCAAAGTCAAGACTAACAAATGGGAATTTCTTCAACACATCAACTCAAATTGCCATTCAGGATGAAGCAAGAAATATTAATCAATATTTTGAAGAAGAAACTATAAGTTTGATTTGGACATCGCCACCATACGCCAATCTTTTGAACAGAGAAAGAAAAAATAAATCAAGACGATTCAGAAATAATGAACAACTTGGAAAAGTAGAACAATATTCACAAGACGAGAGAGATTTAGGTACTTTAGCTCTTGATAGTTATACACAAGCAATGGGTAATATTTATGAATCATTATTGCCGTTACTTAAACACAAGGGTCACTGTGTAATAAATGTTCCTGATATGTGGTGGGAGAACCAAAGGATTACTATTCATGTTTCTTTGATTGAGGAATTAAGAAAAAGAGGATACGAATTAAGAAATATAATTATTTGGGATAGAACCAATCTTGTAAATCAAATCGGAATTTTTGGCTGGCCAAGCAACTATATAACAATGGGTGTTACCTTTGAGTATCTGCTTGACTTCTGGAGGCCGCCTAAGTGAAAACTTACACCAAAGAAGAATTAATTCGCGAACTCATCAAAATCAAAGAAAAAGGCTGGATTAAAAGTGCACGGCATGGAAATGCCGGTGGAGTTGGCAACACTTTAGAGGACTTGCTTGGAATTCAAGAGAACAATTTGCCAATACCAAACGCTGCCGAGTGGGAATTAAAATGTCAGAGACTTAACACTACATCTTTAACGACCTTGTTTCATATGGAGCCTTCACCACGAGCATTAAGATTTGTTCCTCAAATACTGCTTCCTAAATATGGCTGGTCACATCAGGAAGCAGGTACGACATATCAAGACACGGAAATGAGCTTCCGCCAGACAATTCATGGACAATCAAGAAGTGACAGGGGTTTTATGGTCATAATAAATCGTCAAGAAAGAAAAGTCTTGATTTCCTTTGATGCTACCACTGTTTCGGAAAGACATTTCACATGGCTAAAATCAGTAGAAAAAAGTGTAGGCTTAGGTGAACTGAATCCTCAACCATATTGGGGATTTGAAGATTTGTTTCACAAAGCTGGAACAAAGCTCTTGAATTGTTTCTATGTTCAGGCTCAAGTAAAAAAGGAAGGTGTTTATGAATATTTCTACTATGAAAAGATTATGATGTTGCAAAAACTGAGCTTAGAAAAATTTCTTGAGGCAATTGAATCCGCTACCATTTTGGTAGATTTCGATGCTCGAACCGGTCACAATCACGGCACAAAATTCAGATTACGGCAGGACAAATTACCCTCCCTATACGAAAAAGTCACCGTAATCTCGTAAATCAGACAAGCAAAAACAATGAAAACTAAATTGACGGAAGAAGAAAAAGAAATCCTCGACAGTTTTGAAAAAGGAGAATGGGTTCCGGTAAAAAACCTTTCTAAAAGAAAAAAAGAGTTGATGCAGTATGCCCGGAACACATTAAAAAAAGATAAAAGATTAAACATCAGGATTTCCGAAAGAGACTTAAATGAATTGCAGAGAAAAGCAGTAGCCGAGGGTTTGCCCTATCAGACATATGTTTCCAGCATAATTCATAAATTTGTTAACGGTAAGCTAATAGAGGCAAAAAGTTGACCTGCTAACATTTCACTCCACAGGAAAGGCACCTGCAGAAAATCACCACGATATCTGCTCAAATGCGGATGCTGTGATGAGAAGATAGAAATTTACTATGGTGAGGACGGGCTTGAAATTGGCGGTGTGAACGGCGCAGTCGAAGACTGGCGGGAAATTCTTCTTCCCCTCCTGCAGATCAAACAGAAAGATGGAAAATTCTAAGACTATAAAAAGAAAACGGAATGAAAGTTAGACAAAACGCCCTGGAAATCGTAAAAACCCTGAAAAAACACGGCTATAAAGCCTTCTTTGCCGGCGGGTGTGTGCGCGATATGATTATGGGAAAGGAATCCGCTGATTATGATATTGCCACCAATGCCCTCCCCCAGGATATCATAAATCTCTTTGAGATAACCATCCCTGTTGGTGTGCAGTTTGGCGTAGTCATCGTTGTCAAAGATGGTCACAACTTCGAGGTGGCTACCTTCCGTACGGAAGGCTCATACAGCGATGGACGTCACCCTGATTATGTAAACTTTAGCACCCCGGAAGATGATGTAAAACGCCGAGATTTCACCATCAATGGTCTGCTCTATGATCCGGAAAAGAATGAGATTCTCGATTATGTTGGCGGACAGGAGGACATTTCTAAAGGTATTATCCGTACGATCGGTAATCCCGTCGAACGATTTACAGAGGACAAGCTGCGTATGATACGAGCCGCACGTTTTGCATGCCGTTTTAATTTTCCCATCCATGAAGATACACGACGGGCGATTATTCAACTTGCCCGGGATATTCATGCGGTCAGCGCCGAACGTATACGGGAAGAACTGGAAAAGATATTAACGGGTACAAACCCACATGTCGGCATAAAACTCCTGGATGAACTCCATCTGTTACAAGAAATATTACCAGAGGTATCCAATATGAAAGGAGTACGACAGCCTGAAAACTTTCACCCTGAGGGGGACGTCTTTGTACATACCCTATTGTGTCTATCAAAGCTTGCACCTGTCCCTGAACAGGGGATGGAAAGACCTTCATGGACGTTAGCAATGGGGGTACTGTTGCACGATATAGGGAAGACGGTTACCTTTGAGGAGTCTGATCGAATTAGGTTTAATTTGCACGAAAAGGTGGGCGCTGATATGACGGCCAGGATATGTGATCGGCTAAAGACATCTAATGCCGAAAAGGATCGCATTGTCTGGCTCGTTTTAAAACACCTGTATTTTAAGGATGCCCAAAAGATGCGGCTGAGCAAACTGAAAAGGCTATTTGCAGAGGATGGCTACCAGGAACTGGCAGAATTATGCAGAACCGATGCCCTTGCCAGCAGCGGCGACCTATCTGACTATCGCTACTGCCAGGAGATGTTCAGTAAACTGCCTTACGAAGAGGTCAAACCCAAGCCCCTTATCACAGGTCACGACCTCATCGCAATGGGACTAAAACCAGGCCCTGTATTTAAGGATATTTTAACTAAGATTGAGGATGAACAACTGGAAGGCAATTTAAACACTAAAGAGGCCGCTATTGAAAAGGTTAAAACATTAATTTATCAAGTGAAAACATGACAAATTTTTCGTCAAAACCACAAGTGTTCGTATTTGAATAATAATCTTGAAATGGTGGAGGCGGCGGGAATTGAACCCGCGTCCCTAGACATTTCAGCATAGGCTTCTACGTATATAGTCAGTTTTTTTAAGTCTCGTCATCCGGAACCCCAACTGACAGGGTTTCCATAGACCAGCCCAGTTGATAGTTCATTCAGTTCC
>JACPHJ010000128.1 GCA_016188675.1 Planctomycetota bacterium | reverse complement strand
TTTTTTGTCAACAGGGGATAATATTTTTTCTTGACATGCTTTTTCATAGATGACTGTTAAAATTGAACTATTTGGGTAGCCCTCGTTGATAGTTTTGTAGCTATGGTTAAATTTGGTATGTAGGAGACGAAAAGCAGAAAAATTCACCACAGAGGCACAGAGGGCCCGGAGAAAACAAATAAATCTCCGTAATTTTATCTGCAAAATCTGTGTAAATCTGTTTCATCTGCGTAATCTGTGTCCCAATTTGATTTTATTATGAATTTATAAAATGCCTAACAACGGAACAATTATCAAGGTTTCTGGGCCGCTCGTTGTCGCCAGGGGATTAAGCGGGACGCGCATCTATGATACGGTGCGTGTCGGACGTTACAGACTCTTTGGAGAAGTGGTAGAGATACGTGGTGATGAGTATTTTATTCAGGTTTATGAGGAAACAGAAGGTTTGGGACCGGGCGAGCCAGTCTATCCAACCTATAGCGCTTTTAGTGTAGAACTTGGGCCCGGACTCATCAGCGCTATTTATGACGGTATCCAGAGACCGTTGGATACCATCAATCGTTTGCATGGCAATTATATTGTCCGCGGCATTGAACAACCACCGCTGGACAGAACAAAGAAGTGGCATTTTTATCCATTAAAAAGCGTTGGTGACGAAGTTATTCCCGGTGATGTGATTGGATACGTGCAGGAATCAAAGCTCGTACAACACAAGATCATGGTACCGCTTGAAATAAAAGGAAGGCTATCCATGATCGAAGAGAAAGATGGAACGATAGCGGAGGTCATCGCGATGATTGAGACTGATACAGGCACAAAGGAGTTGACTATGCTCCAAAAGCGGCCGGTACGAAATCCTCACAAGGTAACGAAAAAACAGCGTACAACAGTTCCCCTGGTCACGGGTCAGCGGGTGATTGATATGTTTTTTCCCATTACAAAGGGCGGCGTCGCCTGCATACCAGGGCCTTTTGGAAGCGGGAAGACGGTGATTCAACATCAACTGTCCCGTTGGGCGGACGCGGATATTATTGTGTACGTGGGTTGTGGTGAACGCGGGAATGAGATGACGGAGGTGTTGATTGATTTCCCTGTTTTAAAAGACCCAAAGACGGGCGAACCCCTTATGGAACGAACGGTACTGATTGCCAACACATCCAATATGCCCGTAGCTGCGCGGGAAGCGTCGATTTTTACGGGGATTACCATTGCCGAATATTACCGTGATATGGGGTACAGCGTGGCGCTCATGGCCGATTCTACCTCACGGTGGGGTGAGGCCATGCGGGAAATATCCGGACGGCTGGAAGAGATGCCCGGCGAAGAAGGATTTCCCACGTATCTTGGTTCCAGACTTGCCAGCTTTTATGAACGGGCTGGAAATGTGATATGCATTGGTTCAGACGAACGGCAGGGAAGTTTGAGTGTAATTGGGGCCGTCTCGCCTCCGGGTGGCGATTTTTCAGAACCGGTAACGCAATCAACCTTACGTGTGGTAAAGGCGTTCTGGGGACTTGATGACCGACTGGCCTCCCAAAGGCAGTTCCCCGCGATTAATTGGTTGACCAGTTATTCCCTGTATCAGGACGTTGTGGACGAGTACGCCGCTGTGCATATCCATAAGGACTGGAAGTCGTGTCGCGTAACGGCCATGGGGATATTGCAACAGGAGGCAGAACTGGAGGAGTTGGTTAGGCTGGTGGGGATCGATTCCCTTTCACCAAAAGATCGGTTACTCATGGATGTTGCCAGAATGATTCGCGAAGATTTTCTGTATCAGAATGCATATGACCCCCGTGATACGTATACCTCCTTGAAAAAGCAGTTTCTTATGTTAGCGGTAATCATCAGATTTTATGATAAGGCAAACGAGTTGTTGCAATCCAATGTCGAACTTTCGGCGATAATTACCATATCTTCACTTTCAGACATTGCACAAATGCGGTTTATCCCGGAAGATAGTCTTGGTGAATTTGACAAACTGGAAGTGAAGATAATGCATGAATTGGAGGCATTGCCAAATAGTAGTTAAATTACAGTAGCAAAACATCTCGTTCCCAAGCTCCTGCTTGGGAACGGGTGTGTATTAAAAGCGCTGCTTTGAGTAAATAAATGAGGTCACGTTACCAAGTAATAAAGAATAATGGTGTTTATTTTGTAACATCCACCATAATTGAATGGATACCAGTTTTTACAAAGAGAGAATATTTTGACATCATCGTTCAATCTTTAACTTATTGTAGACAGAACAAAGGTTTAAAGCTATTTGCTTACGTAGTAATGGATAATCATGTTCATTTTATTGCTTCTGCTGATAAGTTATCCCAAATAATGAAAGACTTTAAAAGCTATACTGCACGAGAAATAATTAAAACGGCACAAACCGATGAGAGAAAATGGTTATTAAATCAATTTGAATATTATAAAAAGAAATACAAGAGAGATAGTGAATATCAGGTGTGGCAGGAAGGGTTCCATCCTCAGATGATAATGGAAGAAGATGTATTTAGGCAAAAGGTTGTATACATTCATAATAACCCTGTAAAAAGGGGCTTTGTAGAACAAGCGGAACATTGGGTATATTCAAGTGCGAGAAATTACTCTACGGGTGATGGTTGCATAGAGATTGATTTGATTGAGATTTAACTAAAAGCAGGAGCTTTTACGACAAGTGCGTTCCCAAGCGGGAGCTTGGGAACGAGACAATCTGTGTAATCTGCGAAATCTGTGGTTAAGTTTTGATATTATTCGTTACGAGGTAGAAAATTGCTTAAGGAATATTTGAATATTCAAAATATTATCGGCCCCCTCATCTTGCTCCAGGAGGTGGAAGGGGTTGCTTACGGTGAACTCGCCGAGATAAAGCTGTCCAGCGGTGAAGTGCGTCGTGGAAGGGTGCTGGAAATTGCAGACCACAGGGCGCT
The DNA here is from genome assembly GCA_016188675.1 of Planctomycetota bacterium. Taxonomy (GTDB): domain Bacteria; phylum Planctomycetota; class Brocadiia; order Brocadiales; family Brocadiaceae; genus Wunengus. The sequence continues at coordinate 21,226 of JACPHJ010000128.1, read as the reverse complement.
CATCCAGGTGTTCGAGGGGACGCGCGGAATCGCCAGAGATAATGTCAAGGTAAAGTTCCTGGGCAAAGGGATGGAGATCGGCGTTTCTCCCGATATTATAGGAAGGATATTTAATGGCGCTGGTGAAACGATGGACGGCGGCCCCCCTGTCATTCCGACAAAATATTTGAATATCAATGGCAATCCTATTAATCCCTGTGCCCGCGATTATCCGAAGGAATTTATCCAGACGGGTATTTCGTCCATTGATGGTATGAACTCGCTTGTGCGAGGCCAGAAGCTGCCTGTTTTCTCAGGCGCAGGACTCCCGCATGCAAAGATTGCTGCGCAAATAGCACGACAGGCAAGGGTACTTCAATCAAATGAGAAGTTTGCCGTGGTCTTTGCGGCTATGGGGGTTACCTTCGAAGAGGCTAATTACTTTATAACAGATTTCAAACGAACAGGTGCCATTGAACGTGCGGTACTCTTCATAAATCTGGCTGACGATCCCACAATAGAGCGTATTGCTGTCCCGCGTATGGCTTTGACTGTTGCCGAATACCTTGCTTACGAGGAAGACGCTCACATCCTGGTTATACTCACAGATATGACAAACTATTGTGAGGCGCTTCGTGAAATATCTGCTGCACGGAAGGAAGTGCCAGCACGCCGCGGTTATCCAGGCTATTTGTACACCGACCTCGCAACCATCTATGAACGCGCCGGACGCATAAAAGGCAAAAAGGGTTCGATTACGCAGATACCGATCGTGTCAATGCCGGAGGACGACAAGACGCATCCTATTCCCGACCTTACAGGTTATATTACAGAGGGACAGCTTATTCTCAGCAGACAACTCCATTCGCAGGGTATATATCCGCCCATTGATGTCTTGCCATCGCTTTCACGGCTCAAAGACAAGGGAATCGGAAAGGACAAGACACGTGAAGACCATGCAGACGTTGTAAATCAGCTCTATGCGGCTTATGCGAGGGGTAAGGATGTGAAGGAACTGGCCGTTGTATTGGGAGAATCGGCGTTGACACCGACTGATGTACAGTATATAAAATTTTCCGAGATTTTTGAAAAGACGTTCCTTTTACAGAGAGAGGAAGAAGATAGGACAATCGAAGAGACACTCAACCTTGGATGGAAGATTTTGGGGGTTTTGCCAAAGACCGAGTTGAAAAGGATCAAACCAGTATATATTGAAAGATATTACAACAATGAAAAAACAAATCAACGCCACCAGGATGGAGTTTTTTAAACTGCGCCGAAGGCTTTCAACGGCCGTGCGAGGGCATAAACTCCTGAAGGATAAAAACGAAGGGCTTGTGAGGGAATTTTTGCCCCTGGTAAACACATACAAAGAGGCACGTCAAAAGGTAGATGCTGGTTTGCCCGATTGTATGAAGATGTTTGTCCTCGCCCAGATTACCTCTTCTTCCCAACTCATATCTAACGCTTTAGAGCAATCGAAAGGGTCGTTAGAAATAAAGATTTCTGAGAAAACTGTCATGAATATTAAAGTACCAGTGTTCGATGCGTCAGCAACAGAGAACAACTCGTACAGTCTTGTGGATACTCCCGTTGACCTTGACGATGCAATCATACAACTAAAGGAGTTTTTCCCTCACATCGTTAACGTTGCTGAATTAGAGCAGTCTATTCGTTTGCTGGCAAGGGAGATCGAAAAGACGCGCCGGAGGGTGAATGCACTGGAATATGTGCTGGTTCCACAGTTACAGGAATCAATAAAGTTCATCAAAAATAAATTGGATGAAATGGAGCGTTCAAATATCAGCAGGCTGATGAAGATAAAAGAGATGCTGGTATCGAAAACAGTTGTTTGAATATTTTTCATATTCATTGTAGAATAAGTTGGATACTATGTTTTGGTAACAATTTAGTTTTTGATGAAAAGTCTGATCTGCGTTTTAGATCGTCTTCGTCCCAGACACACCCCTGTATCCCCTCCAAGGAGGGGACTAGGGGTGGGTTTCCTCCCAAGAGGGGATTTTAATAATTCCCCTCTCGAGAGGGGGTGGGGGGGTGTTTATCCCCTCTTGAGAGGGGTAAGGGGTGTGTAATAAAAGTGTTTGAAATTCCTGTACGTTAAATTAAACATACTATGAACCTCAGATATTTTTGGAAAATATTATTTATATTCCTTTGTACCTTTCCTTTGAGGAATATTCATGCCCAGCTAGCGGACAGCCCGTGGCCTATGTTTCGCCACGATTTAAAACACACGGGAAGAAGTTCATATACAGGTTCGGGCAAGAATTATCTCCAGTGGGTTTATCAGGTGGGCAGCAGCACATCCACTCCGGCAATCGGCACAGACAGCACAATATATGTAGGCTCGTACGACAGTAATTTATATGCAATCAATCCAAACGGCACGTTAAAGTGGAAATACAAAACGGGTGACACCATTGAGTCGTCTCCTGCCGTTGGAACTGACGGCGTCATCTATGTTGGCTCTAACGACAACAAGGTATATGCAGTCAATCCAGACGGTACGCTCAAGTGGAGTTACTCAACGGGAGGCGACGTTGTTTCTTCCCCGGCTGTAGGCACAAATAGCACGGTGTATGTGGGTTCTTACGACGGAAAACTTTACGCAATCACAAAGGATGGGGCATTAAAGAAGGATTCACATCTGGGCAACCAGGTCTATTCGTCCCCTGCTATTGGCAACAATGAAATTATCTATATTGGTTCGAGGAATGACAGGTATTTTTATTCATTGGATTCCAATCTTGGCACCCGGTGGTCTCTCCGCTTATTAGATTTGATAGATTCCTCTCCCGCTATTGGAGGCGATGGCACAGTATATATCGGAACTGATAGATTATATGCCTTCACCGAATCGGGCAGCTATTCAGGCAGCAATTGGCCATATTCAACAACTAATGAAAATGAACCGCTTATTACCTCATCTCCTGCAATCAGCAGCAGCGATAACATCTATTTTGGCGCTGAAAGCGGATTTTATGCATTATATTCAAACGGTAATGTAAGGAGGATTGTCAATACTATCGGGGCAATCAGCAGAAGCTCTCCTGCCATTGACGCCAGCGGTAATGTCTATATCTGCACGAACAGCGGCCTCTATGCACTCGATACCAATTTTGACGTGAAGTGGACGTATCCTATCAAGGACGAAAATGCCTCACCTATTATTGGCGCTTATGGCACCATTTATGTGCATTCCTCTGATGGAAAGCTGTATGCCGTGGGAACGACTTCTGCCGTAGTGAAAACAATCTCTACAGATAAGACCTCACTATCTATTGTTGAGGGAAAGTCGGGAACTATCACGGCGACCACTTACGATGCAAATAATCTTTCCCTTTCTGATATTACCTTGAATTCCACTATCGAAGATGATTTAGTCGCTGCCGTTTCACCAGGTTCTTCCACTACAGATACCAACGGCCAGGCGGTGTTTACTGTAAATGGTAACGCCGTTGGAGAAACGGATATTACATTTTCTACGGATAATACCATTACAGTGATTCCCATAACCATATCGCAAAAATCCGGCCTGGTTGTAAATTCGCTGGATATTAATCCCACAAGTCTTACCATTGCAAAAAATGCCTTGGGCACCATTACGGTAAAAACACTTGATACGAATGAAACCAGAATTCCTAACGTTTATGTAAAGGTTTCAAATAACAATACGAGCAGTGTGTCAATCGTTGGCAGTAAGGTGACAGACGACATCGCTGAGGCGGCCTTTCTGGTAACAGGCATTGAAGAAGGCAGCGCTTCAATCACTTTTACCGCCGATAGCATATCGGGAACAAGCGCCGTCAGTATCGTTGCCCCAAATACTATTGAGCTGGAATCAACATCATTAAGCATAAAGGAACACGAGAGCGCTTCTGTTACTGCTACGGTTAAAGATGCAAATGGGAATGAGATGGCAGACCAGGATGTGTCTGCCGAATCAGCCGATACTACGATAGTTTCAGTGGATTCCCAGCAAACAACTGACGAAAACGGTGATGCCTCTTTTACCATTACCGGTAATATCACAGGAAATACAACGATTACTTTTACCTCTGGCAGCGTAACGGCTTCATTATTAGTTTCTGTGATATCGGGGGATGTACTAACCTCTTTGGATATTGAACCGGATGATTTAAGCGTTATTTTAGGTTACAGCGGTACGGCAACGGTAACTGCGCTGGATCAGGACAACAACTCCATGTCGGGTATTGAGATTGCCGCCGCAAGTGATAACACAGGTATTGCAACGGTTGATAACAGCCAAACGACGAACTCAGATGGTCAGGCATTCTTTACCATTCAAGGTATTTCTGGAGGGAGTGTGACGGTAAATTTTACAGCAGATAATGTTTCAAATTCACTTCCTGTCTCAGTGCTGAATACAATCCCTTCATCACTGACACTGGACAAGAAAAAGATCAGCGTATATTTGGGACAGACGGGGACTCTAACAGCAGCAGTACTCGACCAAAACAACTCCCCCGTCACGGATATTACGGTTGAGGCGAATAGCAGTAATACCGGTATTGCAACAATTGATTCAAATAAAACAACTGATGATGAGGGTAATGCCTCATTTGGAATAACGGGCAAATCGGAGGGAGAGGCTGCGGTTACCCTGAGTGTAGGCACATTGACGGCCTCCGCAACGGTTACTGTCATTGAATTGATTCCATCTACTGTAATTGTTGACGAGAATTTATTAAAATTAACACAGTGTGAAAATGGCAGCGTTACTGTTTCGGTATTTGACAACACAGGCATACCGATTCCGGGTATAATGGTCAACGCCTCTGTTTCAAAGAAAGAATCGCAACGACCCCATATCACGATAGACAGTTCCAGTGTTGTGACGGACGAGAACGGTGAATCCTCATTTTCCATTACCGGATTGCGAAAAGGAGGGGCGGCGATAAAATTTAGTGTTGATAACATCAGCGAGAAATTAAAAGTCCGTATAAATAAAGCGCGTATTGTCTCTGTAGGAACAAAAGACAGCATCGTCATAAAGGTGCTTCAGGGTGGTAAGCCAAAATCTGGTGTAACGATAACGGCCGAAAGCAGCGATACGGACGTTGTTCTAGTGACTAGAGAAAAGAAAACAAATGCGAGCGGCGAGGCCAAATTTATTATTACCGGTGTGGAAGAAGGGAGCGCTACGATTACTTTTACAACAAGCACCGGTTCCTCAAGTCTAAAAGAGAGTATTACGGTTATTAAAACGGCTCAACTGGAACTGAGTGAAAATAATTTGAGCATATCTGCCGGGACAAGTCAGAGTATAACGGTAACAGCAAGTGATGCGGATGATGAACCCGTGTCAAATACAACCGTATATACAACTATTATCAGTGGGGGAAAAAATGTCGAGGTAACGCCTTCCGAGCAAGCAACCGATGAGAATGGCAGCAGTTCATTTACCATTAAAGGCGCAAAGCCCGGCAATGCGAGAATAGAAATTGGTGTATGTGGTATGTCTGAAAAGCTCAAGGTAGAGGTGCTGCCATGAGTGGGTACTTTGAATAATTATTTTGGCAATTAACGATTTACTTACGTAAAAATATGGATAAGGAAAAACTCTTTAAAGTCTACGACGAAATCTACGCTACAAATTTTGGTTTCATGCCGTGCATAGAAAAGTGTGACGGCCGCTGCGAACAGAAACCGTTATCTGTGCTGCTGCCTTATGAAGACGAATTTATATTTAAGCGAAGCGGCAAACATATCTGCAACGAAAGGCTTGAAATGTCGGGGGGAACGCTTGAAATTATTGGCAGTACCTGCAATTTTACTGATGGGGTTAAATGCTTTATTCACGAGCATAGACCCATCGCCTGCCGGTTGTATCCTTTTTATCCAAATTTAACAAGCATAAATGAACTGGAGCTACTCATAGATGTGACCTGCCCGCTCACGGAATCGCTGGTTATGGACACAGCTTATGTATCGAATGTCATCTCCGCCTTAAACAAGCTTATACCTTTGATTGACGATAATTATTGGAAAATGCTGAACAATATACCGTCACATCTCTGGGATGATACCTGCAAGGAGAGGCGCGTCTGCATATTGGCAAAAAAATAAACCATAAGAAATACGTTTGAGAGAGAGCGACTTTTAAAGGAGAAATAATTATGAAAAAGAGCATTTTATGTGCGATTATGTTTTTTTTGATACTCTTTTCTGCTATATCTATTTCTCACGGTTCTGTCCCCATAAAAAAGAGAAACACGGGAATTTTAGTCGTTAAAACCTGGGATACCGATTGGAATAAATTAGGAAACGTTCCTTTCACTCTGGATGATGAAGAATATGAAACAAACAACAAAGGCAGAAAGAAGATACAAGTTACTCCTAATGAAACACATACTATAGAATTTGGAGAAGTGGTAGGCTATACCATTAATACTCCGAAAAGCGGAACGCAGACATTTACCGTTGGTGCGGGCAAAAAAAAGATTATTATGGCTATTTATGAAAAGATTGCACTTGTTACCCCAACGCCAAAACCAACGGCAACTATAACACCGAATACCACAGTAACTCCTGCCATCACACCCACACCCGTCATAAAACCTACAACCACGGCAACATTCACCCCAACTCCAAAAACCGTGACTATCCCATGGCAGATGTTTCATTATAACGCACAGCACAGTGGACAAAGCCACGTTAATGGACCGCAGACAAATCGCCTGAAATGGAGTTATACCCGAAGTGATATTACGGCAGGCAATGTGCCGAACAGTATGAGTGTAGATTCCAAGGGTACTCTTTATGTGACCGCTGCGAACAAATTACTTGCCATAGATTCCGATGGGAGTCTCCAGTGGGAAGGGGACATTGGTGGCACGGGAGGTACGGCAATATCGTCAGATGAATCTACTATCTATGCGGTAGGCAAGGATAATCTCTACGCCTTTACGTCATACGGAGAACCAATATGGAGGTTTACTGACCCAACGGACAATATTTATGGAGAACCCAATGTTGGCCCTGACGGCACTATCTATATTGGTTCCTGGGATACCTATGTTTATGCGGTTAATTCCGATGGCTCGTTGAAATGGAAATATCAGACGGACGGCGCCATTGCTCCCCTGGCTTCTCCCACGCTGAGTCTTGATGGAAAAACAATTTATGTAGGCAGCGGAGACCCTAATAAGGATGAGGGTGGAACCCTGTATGCTTTGAATTATTCTAATGGTACCGTGACCGTGAATTGGAAGGTTGAGGGCCTGGACAAAATGAGGGTTAGCGGGCCTGTAGTAGGTACTGATGGAACAATATACGCTACCGGAGGAGGAAGGCTTAATGCTTTCGATAAAAATGGCGTCAAGTTGTGGGAGTCGGATCAAGACACCGCATCCAGCCTCACTCCTTCCCTGTCATCAGATGGAACCATTTATACCGGAACTGGAAATGACGGCAAGGTCTATGCTATATACGCCTCAAATGGCAAGACAAAATGGTCTTACCAGACAGGACAAAATCCAACTTATACGGGTAGTAATCCGAAGGATCCACAATATGGCGTTCTGGCGACAATCGTGATTGGCGCAGACGGAATCATATATGTTGGCGCAATGGACGGCGCAATGCATGCATTGAAACCCGCCGATGGTTCTTTGTTATGGAAATATACGACAGGAGATAACATTAATGAGAACTGCCCTGCCATCGGTCCCGACGGGAGCCTGTATTTTAGCTCTGCCGATAAACATATTTATGCTATCAAAGACAAATAAAGTCCTCGTCTGGTTTATCGTTTCATTAACATTTATCAATCTATTCATTAATTAGTCTTTACAGAGAAAAAGTGTGACCACAAGACATATCCGGCTGAGGAAAATACTGTCCGTCATTATTATCCTCATCTCCGCTCTTTTGTATCTTAATACATTGTCTAACGCCTTTGTATATGACGATGCATACGTCATTACTGAAAATTACTTCATTAAATTTTTCGGAAATCTGCCAAAGCTGTTTACGAAAGATTACTTGCCCTTTTCAGGAGAACTCAGCTACCGTCCGATTGTCACTTTGACGTATTTCTTTGATTATGCCATCTGGGGGTTAAATCCGATTGGTTATCATCTTACCAATGTCATATTACACACCATCAACGTTTTTCTTTTTTACTATTTTTCAAAAAGTATCTTTAGAAAATTCACACCTGTCATAATTGCCACCCTCCTGTTCTTATCTCATCCCCTTCTTACAGAAACCGTCAATGCGGTTTGTTACAGGGAAGACATCCTCGCATCTATTTTCTTTCTGCTGTCATTTATATACTTTACAAAAATACATGTTCCTTCTTTCCGAGCAGGAACGCCGACACAACAAACAAATACCAGGTTCGTTCTTTATTACATCATCTCCTGTGCCTCTTATTTCCTTGCGCTCTTCTCAAAGGAAATGGCCATCACACTTCCAATCCTTCTCGTCTTATTTGATCTTTTATACCGCTCTCCAAATAAGATTAAATCATTATCTCCCTCAAATACCTTAGTAAGGCTGAAAAGGTGTCTCCTTTTTTACTCTGGATACATCTCAGTCGCAGGTTTTTATCTATTTATCAGATTCATCGCATTTAAAAATACTTTTAAAACCATCGATGTCTACCCCACCAATATTTTTACCATGACAAAGGTTGTTGCATCGTATGTAAAACTCCTGTTTATCCCCATAAATCTCAATGCCGACTATTATATACCTGACATTCGGGGCATGAGCATTTCATTCATACTATCCTCTCTGTTCATCGTTTCGGCGCTAATAATTATTGTCAGATTTTATAAGATGAATAAGCTCATGATCTTTTTTGCTTTATGGTTCTTCATCACGCTGCTACCCGTTCTCGGCTTTATCCCCATTGGAAATATCATGGCCGAAAGATATTTGTACTTACCAATAATAGGATTCTGCGGAACTGTAGGCTGTCTCGTAACAAACTCTGAGTTCAGGAAAAAAGGTGCAATTATTATTGGAATAATTCTTATGGGTACGCAATTCGGCGTAATCTGGCGAAATGGCGTGTGGCTGGATGATACCAACTTATGGCTTTACACTTATCAAAGAGAGCCCAACAGCGCCCGCGCATGCAGTAATTTAGGCAATACCTACTTTAAAAATAAACAGTACGAAGCCGCTATCCAAATGTATAAAAAATCACTCTCGCTTCCGTATAGCTACCCTTTTATTCATTTTAATTTAGGCGCTGCTTACGAAAAAGTCGGATTGGTTGACAAGGCCATTGAAGAATATAAGGCATCTATATCAAGAAACAATGACAATACACTTGCCTTCAACAATCTTGGGACTGTTTACGACAAACAGGGATTATATGATCTGGCCATCGAGGCATACAGTAATGCATTGACCAATAACCCCTATTTCCCGCTTTCCCATAATAATCTTGGGAATACTTACGAACACGTTGGAAATCCGGAGAAGGCGATGGCTGAATATACAGAGGCCTTAAAAATTGACAACAATTATGCCGATGCACATAATAATTTGGGGGCTATGTATCTAAAGAAGGGCAAGCTGGATGATGCAATCGTCGAACTGAAAAAAACCGCCCAATTGAAACCAGAGCATCTGGATGCACACTATAACCTTGGAATTGCCTATGCGATGAAAGGTCTTTATGAAGAGGCAATAGGCGAAATGACGCTTGCTGTACAATATAATGCAAATGACTATTCCGCATACAGAGACCTGGGTATCCTTTATCTTAAGCACAAAAGGGACACGAAACAGGCACTTTATCACCTGAACAAATCACTACGATTGGCCCCCAATCCAGAAGAAGTAAAAAAGGTGAGAGATATTATAGATGCAGTACACGCAGAGCAAGTTAATAAAAATAATAAATGAAATTTTAAAGCTTCAGGCATAATCCTATACATTTTGTAGAGACACATGAAATACGTCTCTACAAAATGACCATATTATCCCGATGAATAACCTCATCGTATAGCTTATAACCCAGCACCTTGGCAATATGAGAGGTGCTGCATCCTTTAATCTTCTCAATCTCTTCGGAAGAATAGTTTGTCAGACCCCTGGCAAAAATCGCCCTGTCTTCTTTTTTACAGACCGAAACGATGTCACCCTTGTTGAAAGCACCTTCCACCGTTACAATACCTGAGGCAAGCAGGCTCTTGCCTTTCTCCGATAGCGCACTCATAGCGCCGTCATCCACATATATCTTCCCTTTTGGCTTTATTGTGTATCCGATCCACCGCTTTCGGCTTGTCAGCTTTTCCTCTTTTGGAAGGAAGAGGGTACCAACATTTTCACACTGCACAATTCTCTTCAATACATTATCCATTCGTCCATTGGCGATAATTACAGCTTCTCCTGCATTTGTCACAATAGATGCCGCCTCCAGCTTGGTCTGCATGCCACCCACACCCCTCGCAGTCTTTGAATCAAATGCAAGTTGCTTAATTTCGCGAGAAACATTTTCTACAATCGGAACAACCGATGCCTTGCTTTTTACCGTTGGGAATTTATCATACAGCCCGTCAACGGATGAGAGGATAATAAGCAACTCCGCATTTAACAAATTCGTCACAAGAGCTGAAAGTGCATCATTATCACCGAACTTGATTTCATCCACCGAAATCGTATCGTTTTCGTTTACGACAGGAATCGCATTAAGTTGAAATAACGTATGAATCGTATTGCAGGTATTCAAGTATCTTTGCCTATCCTCAAAGTCTTCACGGGTAAGCAGTATTTGAGCCGCATGAAAGCCATGTAGTTTAAAACACTCGTCATACGTGCTAATCAATTTACTTTGACCAATCGCGGCAATCGCCTGTAGCTCAGGTAATGTCGTTGGCCTTTTCCCGATGCCCAACTCACCCATTCCGGAACCAATAGCCCCAGAACTTACCACAACGACATCGTATCCCATCTTCTTTAATTCTACGACCTGCTCCGCCAACCGCTTTATCTGCGCTTTATCGATATACCCATCGTCCGTGGTCAGGACACCTGTTCCTATCTTGACAACGATCTTCTTTACCTTTGACAGAATCTGATTTCTTAAATCATCCTTTAATTTCATAATATGCACCAATTAAATAAGATTCTTCGCTTCGCTCAGAATGACAAACGATGTCAGAATGACACTGTTTGTCATTCTGAGGAGTGAAACGACGAAGAATCTAAAGTTTATTATTTTAAAAAGTAATTTGCTATATTTTATCTGTTTCTTCGCGTTCTCAGTGACCTCGGTAGCAAATTATTTCCTTTTGATTTAAAGTAATTAAGGTAGTTATAATCCTCGTAAAAGTCAAGAAATATGTTAAAGAAAGATACGGTGAATGCCTGAAATCAGCCGATTCTATGGAATTGTCATCAAAATGTATTATAATAGCAAAGCCGATCTATTGGCACGTTGCGTAACAGCATTCGGCTGCATGCCGGGGTTGGGCGGGCTGATTTTGTTTGTATGAGATTTATCACTTATTACAAAATATCTCTAATTATTTACAGGAATACTTCCCGTAAACAATTCTGTACCATCCGTGTCTTTTATAACAAGTTTTATACTGCCTTTACTGCTACTTGCAGGAATCTTCACCGAAATTTGACTTCTATTTTGTGGGCCAGGCGTTATTGTAGAGTTGTATATCGTCGTTCCATCAAGAAACAGCGATACGGTTACAGGCTCATCGGGATTAATGCTAAAAAGTTGGCAATTGACTATGGAAGAATTATCCGTATACAGATTAACAAGAAAATTTTCATTTGCATGAGTCACATTTGTTAACCCAACACTTGGACTATACGTTTCTTTAATCTCAAATTGGTGATTTGCGGGGAATATTGCCCTACTCCAGAACTCTTTTGTTACACCGGCCCACATCTCGATAAATGGACGCCTGGGATCGGTTGTTTTGTAAGGTTCCACAACCGAACTGTAGGGATAACCAAATGTCCATATTTTTAAACCGGGTGTAATCTTGTTATCTGCTATCCGGAAAAAACCCTCTTCATTATCATGGTTTATAACCCCCCAGAAATTTCCACCCGTCATATCCGGAGAAGCATATGCAATGCCAGGATCGGGCCAGTTTTTATAATGTCTCAAATTTTTAAAGTAATACGTTTCCGGCTCTCCAGCCGAAATCTCCTGACTTGAAATAGCATTACACCAACTGGGTATTTTAACTTTTTCTGTTGGTGCAATAATCTCTGCCCCATTCGTGGCTCTGGGATCAAGATGGTCAGAACCAGGCGACAGAGCTGTATTTGTCCAGTACTCATATGCAACTGGATTCACGCCTGGATTTTTTAATTCAATGGTGGTATCCACAGCGGCTCTTCCGGCCTTTACCGTAACGCAAAAGATAGCCTCAATACCTGTAACACCAATATTATATTGCTCTGGCGCTGAAGGATTATCAATATCGTCTTTTATGGACATAGCAACGGTAACTTCCTGGTCTGTATTTTTTACAATCTGAAAATCCCATGGCAAAAGCCATGTTTTACCGTGTTCCGGCTCAGGGAAGGTTGGAAAAATACCTCCGTAGATCATTAACCAGTCATAATAAAACACACCATCTCCGACTGCGTAAGGCACTCCAACTGGATTTCGATAAAGTTCTTCGTGCCCCGTTGGTTTGTAAATTATAGAGATAATTCGACCGCCGAATTCCGGCACAACGGTTACTATTAGATATTTATTTTCAAGAATCCATGATTTAAATGTTTGTTGAGTTATCGTAACGCCATCGAAAGAACCTTCTACCATTGTGTTATCTTGCGAGAATTCATATTCATAGGTATTCCAGTTAATAGTTGATTGCCGCAAAGAAACTTTGTCGTTAGTAACTGTCGTTGATGTCATGGCAGCAGGTAGCACGGACGAAGGCGTCGCCGTCTTGCCTGAGCACGCGGCCAGTGATAAGACCATGAGGGCGGCAACCACTGTATAAGGAATCTTTGACATCTCCCAAAATCTCCTTTTCCCCTTGATAATTGTATAAAAAAGTTGTTTGCTATATTTATTCGTTTCTCCATATCCTCACTGCCCCCTGTGGCAAACTATTTCCCTTGATTTACCTTAATTAAAGTAGTTATAATCCGCGTAAAAGTCAAGAAATATTGTGATGTACACCATGAATACAAACTATGTTTCGTGAAGCACTAAAACTTATAACACTAAAACTTGTTGGCGGCCTAACGGTACTTCCGTTCCTTGCCGGAATCATTGCCTTCGGCCTAGTGTACCCATTTGTCAGTATCAAACAGTCGACATCCGTTGCACTTTTCATCTTCGGGATTGTAGGCATCACAGAACATTCTTACCGTGTAGGGAAAACCAATTTCCTGAGAATACTTGATACGCATAAGCGCCTCATGGCCGACGATTCTGAAACATTCCTTAAATTCTCCGATCGTGTGTTAGGTATCGGGAAATGGAAAGCTGTATATAAAGACATCACCATTTACGGCCTTGTATTCCGTAACACCACTACTGACCGGTCATCCGCATTTCAGACAGTGGATGGCCCCAGGTGCCCACTTTGCAAAGGCCATCTGAGTTATACATGGGTCTTTCGTTATCCATTCGACAATCGTTGTCGTTACTATTGCCCATGCGGTTTTACAAAAACCATGAAAGAAACCCCTGAAACTCTTTATAAAATAGTGAGAACTCATTTTAATTTGCCACTTATGTAGAAGTTATTTTATGTAATGAGAGATAATTTATCAACATACTGATTACGTCAGCAGATAACTCAATATATATTGACTTTTTGTCAATAATTGATCGTATCAAAAGCATAAAATCTTTGGCATGACTGAGAAGTGGCTAATTTACTGGGCCGTTCAAAGGAGGCTTTTAGTGAAAGAAAATGGATAAATAGTATTCCTATTGACAAATTAGATATCTTTTGCGAAAGGGAATCAATAAATATTGACTGGCTTCTGTATGGAGAATGTCCAAAATACCGAGAAGAACGGAGAGAGGTGATCTACGAAAAAGGGAGAGAAGTCGCAGTAAAAGAACCCTCTGCAGAGTGTGAAGATAAAAAGCTGTTTGACCTGATGGAAAAAGTCGCCAGGATTTACAAGGAAGACGATCTCTCATAAAGGGCGATGGTGCGGGGAACGATCGATGAAGTCTACGATAAAATTATCAAATAAATTACCGATAGATTAAAGAAAAAAGGTAAGGAGGTGAATTATGTCGATCAAAAAACATATCCCCTGGTATGGTCGATGGTGGGCAATTACAATTTTTGTATTTATAATAGCAATGATAGGAAGTTATCTCTCGGAAAATACTACTAACAAAGAATCTGCACCAAAAATTTATCACACAAAGGGGGAACATTTTGTGGCTATTTCTAAGGAAATTTTCGGAAAAGCTCAGGATTATAAAATAGCAAAGGATTTAGGGGCGCTTGACGAACTTTCAGCAACAGGTAAAATATTTTATTTACGTCCTGGCACTGAGGTTTATCGTTTAGATGTTACTTTTACGGGATTAGTTAAAATTCGAGCTAAAGGGACTACTATTGAATTATGGACATACAGAGAAGAGATATATTAATGAATTTTTTAACGTTATTAAAGATACCAAAAACACACAAAACCATACATTCCAAATATGGAAAAACCAAAAAGTAAATATTTTTGAAATTCAGTGGACACCATGTTTAATCGGCAAAAAGCTGGGGCAAGTCTTTAATCTCAGCCTGAGGTTGTGTGTAAGATAGGGTAACTCTTTATACTTTTTTAACTTCAAAAACCTCCCAAAGGTTTATTTCAATTCCTTCCAGTAATTTAACTGGTAAGACCTCCTGATGACCGTATACCTCCCCCTTATTATATGTACCATCTGTACCCAGACAAAATCTCTCCGCATATTCCTCAATAGGGTCAATAATAACGTATTCTTTTACACCGGATTTTTCATAGAGATGTTTCTTTTCCCGCAGATCCTTTGTGGCTGTGGCTGGCGAGAGTATTTCAACAACGAGATCAGGGGCGCCCTGAATATTAGCTTCGGTAATCTTATTCTTATCACAAACTACGAATAAATCGGGCTGGACAATGTCATATTCGGAAAGAACTACATCAACCGGGGCTATAAAAGGTTTATATGTTTTGTCGGCAAGATTTAGCATCAATTGACTTAAGAAATTACCAGCTACAATCCAATGTCATTAAGTTAAGGGTTATTCTGTGAAAACAACCCCCTGAATCCCCCTTTTTTAAGGGGGAATTTTGCGGCAGGTCGCTTAACTTAATGACATTGAGCTACAATCTGGTGCCTTACCGACGGCGCAGGTGTCATATTATACGCTACACCATCAATAATCTCCCACCGCTCTTCAGCAGGCCAGGTAAGATAGTCATGCCATGTGTATTTCTGAGCAGCTTTTTTTATTAAAGGAATGGGCATTTTCATTTTGCCTTTAATGTTCTTACCAACCATTACTTAAATTTATGTTTGACTAATTTTACCACAATGAATACTTATACACCAACATTTTCCTTTGTCTATGTAGTGTGCAATAATTTGCAGTACTTTTACCAAAAGGAGAATATATTTATCAAGCCCTTTTTCATATTATTTCGCGTAAGGTACACAAAATATGCAAAAAATTAACAAATTGACAAGTATTCCTTAATGTGGTAAGTTTTATAATATAAAACTTTTCTGCACAAAAGACTTTCATGAAAATTCCAAATGCGGATCGTGCAATTGTGGACATCCGCAAATTACGTGACTATTGCCTTAATTTATTGCATGACGAAGGCAAACACAAGGCACGTCTGTTCGAGATTGCGTTGGGTATAACCGGCTATGACGCCGAGCAATTGCGCAACATCCTATTACAAATCGTAAAAACGCATGAAGCAAAACTTGGTAGACGTGATAAATATGGTCAACGCTATACAGTTGATTTTGTACTTGAATGGCAAGGAAAGCGAGCAACAATTCGAAGTGGATGGATTATTGAACATACTTCAAATATACCAAGGATGACCAGTTGCTATCCTTATGAATTTGATAGATAATGAAAAATGGAAAATAGATTCAAACTTTTTGATGTAGTTGCTCTCACTGTTGATTTGCCTGAATACAATCTCTGGCGTGGACAGGTTGGAACTGTGGTAGAAATTCTGGCTAAAGGTGAAGCTTATGAAGTGGAATTCTCTGATCGCGAAGGACATACTTATGAATCGCTTGGTTTACGCCCAGACCAGATTATGATACTACATTACGAACCAGCAGATAAAATCCAAAGCTAATAAGTATCTGTATAAAAGGTTATGCAAATAAGTCTAAGGTAACTCCTTAGACTTTCTCAACCTCAAAAATCTCCCAAAGGTTTATTCCAATTCTTTCCTATGATTTAACCGGCAAAACTTCCTGATGACCGAATAACCTCCCCCTTATTATATGTACCATACACATCAAGCAAAAATCTTTCTGCATATTCTTTATACACCAACTTTTTTTGCCAGCATCTCATTTACCATCTTTGGGTTTGCCTTGCCCTTAGTTTCCTTCATTACCTGCCCGACCAAAAATGCAAGGGCGTTCTTTTTCCCCTTCTTGTAATCTTCTATCACATTTGGATTGCCGGCTATAACCTTATCAATTACCGATTCAATTAACCCTTGATCGCTGATCTGTGTCAACCCCTTTCCTTCAATAATCTTTTGAGGATCATTCCCTGTTTGGATCATCTCAGAAAATACTTCTTTTGCAATTGTGCTGCTGATGGTACCTTTTTCAATGAGTTCAACCAGAGAGGCAAGCTGTTTTGGTTTGATTAATAAACTATTAATATCTAACTTTCTGTCCTTCACCTCTCTCAATAAATCATTAGTAATCCAGTTACAGAATGCCTTTGGACGATCCAGTATCATCACACACTCATCAAAAAAATCTGCGAGGACTTTTTCTTCTGTCAGCACACCGGCATCATAATCGGAAAGCTTAAACATCTCTACAAATCTCTGTTTTCTTTCTAAAGGAAGTTCGGGAATAGAGGCTTTTATTGCAGTTAACCATTTATCATCAATCAAGACAGGCAAAAGATCGGGTTCAGGAAAATAGCGATAATCCTGAGACTCTTCCTTCGAGCGCATCCGCTGGCTCTTTTCGTTTACTTCATCCCACAATCTGGTTTCTCTTTCAATGGTTTCACCCTTATCCAACAACGCAGACTGTCTTATTGCCTCGTATTCAATAGCCTTTATAACAGACTTCATCGAGTTGAGGTTTTTTATTTCTACCCTGTTGCCGAGCTTATCAGACCCTTTTTTCCTCAGTGAAATACTTGCCTCAAACCTGAGAGAACCTTCCTGCATTTTACAATCGGAAATCTCTGTGTATAAAAGTATCTTTCTCAATGTCTGCATATAACTGTCTACTTCGTCCACATTTCTCATATCCGGATAAGAAACAATCTCAAGTAACGGGACACCTGCCCTGTTGAAGTCTACAAGACTGTAATCTGCACCGGTTTCTTCCGGGTGAATAAGCTTTCCGGCCTCTTCTTCCAAATGGACGTTATGAATTCGAACCTTCTTTATTGTCCCATTTACACTCATGTTCATGTACCCATCAATCCCCAGATTATAATAATTCTGGGATATCTGGTAATTTTTTGGTAAATCGGGATAATAATAACTCTTTCTGTCGAAATTCGTAAACTTGTTAATCTCACAATTTAAAACGACAGCCGCCTTCAACGAATATTCAAATGCCTTTTTATTCATGACAGGCAAAACACCCGGCATACCAAGACACACAGGGCATACCTGTGTATTCGGTTCAACGCCAAATTTTGTGCTGCATCCACAAAACAGCTTGGCTACAGTGGCCAGTTCTGCATGAGTTTCTAAACCGATAACAACTTCGTATTCCATATTAACAACCTTCAGCAGCTTAATTGCCACAGAGATTTCGAGATCACAGAATTATTTCCTCTGTGCGCCCTGTGGCTATTTTTGAATATAATTATCCTTACACAGTCGAGCCCTTTAATACGGGCTTCTTCAAGTGAAAATCTGTCTCTCGTTCAAAAGCGTATGCTATCTGTAACATTTTTTTCTCTTCAAAGTGCCTTGTCAGAATTTGCATTCCAATGGGCAACCCTGTTTTCGAAAATCCACACGGAATGGAAATACCTGGAATGCCTGCAAGATTAGCTGGAATGGTATAAATATCGGAAAGGTACATTTCTAAAGGATTATTAGCACGCTCTCCGATTTTAAAGGCAGGAACAGGAGACGTCGGGCAAATGATACAATCGACTTTTTCAAATGCGGCATCAAAATCATTTTTTATCAGATTTCTTACCTTTGATGCCTTCAAATAGTATGCGTCATAATACCCGGAACTCAATGCATAATTACCCAACATGATGCGTCGTTTGACCTCATTACCGAATCCTTCTGAACGGGTACGGCAATACATGTCAATTATTCCGCGTGATTCGCCTGTCCTGTAACCATATTTCACTCCGTCATATCTGGCCAAATTAGAGCTTGCCTCAGCATTTGCGATGATATAATAAACGGCAACTGCATACTCCGTATGTGGCAAGGATAGCTCGACAAACTTCGCACCGAGCCGTTCATATATCTTCAAAGCACTCTTTACGGCATCACGTACTTCCGTATTCAAACCTTCGGCAAAGTATTCCTTAGGAATACCGATTCGTAAACCACTTATTCCACCATCAATTCCATCTAAATATTCCGGAACAGATACTTGTGTGGAAGTCGAATCAAACGAATCGTATCCCGCAATTGCGTGCAATAAAAGTGCAGCATCTTTAACATCTCTTGTGAAAGTACCTATTTGATCCAAAGACGATCCAAAGGCGATCAGACCATATCGTGATACCCTGCCATACGTTGGCTTTACACCGACCACACCGCATAGAGCCGCGGGCTGTCTGACGGAACCACCAGTATCAGACCCCAGAGCAAGAAATGCAAATTCGGCAGCCACAGCAGCAGCGGAACCGCCACTTGAACCGCCGGGAACACAATTTTGATTCCAGGGATTGCGAGTTATTTTATAACCGGAATTTTCAGTAGATGACCCCATTGCAAACTCGTCAAGATTCGTCTTGCCAATAATTATGGCATCTTCTTCTTTCAGACGATTGACAACAAAGGCGTCATACGGGGGGATGAAATTTTGAAGTATCTTTGAGGCGCAGGTAGTATTTAAACTTTTTGTGCAGATGTTATCTTTAACGGCAATTGGAATTCCTGCAAGCATTCCAACTTTTTGACGATTTTCAATTTTTTTGTCTATTTCTGAGGCTTTTTCTAAGGCACCTTTTTCATTTAGAGTTATGAAGGCGTGAATGTTTGGTTCGATAACTTTTATCCATTCAAATACCTGCCCGACAAGTTTGGTTGCTTGTATTTCTCTGGATGTTATTTTTTCTTTTATTTGAAGTGCGGTGTGTCTTAAGAGGCTCAAAGGCGCTTCTCTTTATGTGATATTTTATTCGATTACCTTTGGTACTTTAAAAAAAACGCCCATCTTTGATGGGGCATTGTTTAGGGCATCATCTCTCGAGATTGGCTGCCCCAGCTTATCCTCTCTAAATACATTGGTTGTATTTAGAGAGTATGCCATTGGTTTAATTTTATCTGTGTTTAATTTGTTCAGTTTTTCAATATAGGACAAAATATCACTGAGTTGGTGAACAAACATCTCTTTTTCCTGATCGGAAAGTTCAATCCTGGAAAGATTGGCAATATATTCAATATCTTTTCTTTCGATCTTCATAGAAAGTGCAGGGGTCACTTATGATGATACTTTTACAACCTTACCGGCGCTAATACAGCGGGTACAAACCTTAATTCTCTTTACTGAACCATCAATCTTTGCCCTTACCATCTGGAGATTCGGCTTAAACTTTCTCTTTGTCTTGCCGGTAATTTTTCTACCGACACCGCCCTTCCACTTAGCCAACCCCCGGCGTTCTATCTGATTTCCTACTTCTGTCTTTTTTCCACATAACTCACATACGCGTGACATACATTATACCCCCATCTCTGGAATATTTTCATTCCACTTTATTTACGTCCTTTTTCCAGCAATCTTCACATAAACCCTGGATTTGTAAACGATGAGACTCTGCCTGAAATTTATTCTTTTTACAAACTTCATCCTGAAGTTTTTCTATCCTGTGTTCCGTAAACTCAATTATTTTTCCACAACTATTGCACACTAAATGGTCATGGTGTTCGTGCCCGTATACGTGTTCATAGTGTGCGTGTCTCTCGCCAAAAATGACTTCCCTTAATAACCCGCTTTTTACCAGCAAGGCTAATGTACGATAAATCGTAGCCTTTGAAATCCTCACATCGTTGAGCCTGAGATCTACTAATAGTTCGTCTGCCTCAAAATGTTTGTGGTTTTCAAACACACGATCCAGTATAGCCTGTCTTTCAGGCGTGAACTTTAATTTTTTCGATGTTAGATATTCTTTAAAAATATCCTCTTTTGAAAGCATACCAGCATCTTAAAATTTCAGTATTAAATAAAATTAACTCAATTAAACAAAAAACCCATCCCGAAATTTCGGGACGGGTTTTTTTATGATTATTCCCGGCAGTGACCTACTCTCCCAGCTTTCACCAGTACCATTGGCGTAAGAATCTTAACTACCGTGTTCGGAATGGGAACGGGTGTTTCATTCTTACTATGCCCACCGGAAAAAAATAATTATCATGAATGACTTAACGGTAACAATTGACTCTTTGCAGCTATAAAAATAAAAAGTCAAGCTTTTCGACTAATTAGTACCAGTCAGCTGAGTATATTACTATACTTACACCTCTGGCCTATCAACCTCGTAGTCTTCAAGGTGTCTCTCTTCCTAAAAAGGAAAACGATATCTAGTTTTGGAGTAGGCTTCATGCTTATATGCCTTCAGCATTTATCCTTTCCGTACATAGCTACCCAGCGATGCCGTTAGCACGACAACTGGTTCACCAGAGGTACGTCCATCCCGGTCCTCTCGTACTAAGGACAGATCTCCTCAAATATCGTCCACCCACGGCAGATAGGGACCGACCTGTCTCACGACGGTCTAAACCCAGCTCGCGTACCGCTTTAATCTGTGAACTCCAGAACCCTTGGGACCTTCTCCAGCCCCAGGATGCGATGAGCCGACATCGAGGTGCCAAACCG
>JACPHJ010000131.1 GCA_016188675.1 Planctomycetota bacterium | reverse complement strand
TGCTCTTTTGTTAATCCCGTTAACCGATATAGAGTATTCGGCCTTTTCGATACCGTTACATATTTTAGCATACCTCACCCCCTTTCGGGGGCAGTATGCCATTTTTAATTTAATTATGCAATAGATTTATTGAAAGGCTTTTTACCCTGTCGTCTTCCAGACCTGCAATCCCAGCGTAGATATTGACCGTCTTTGCGTGTATAGCTCACCGACTCCAAAATGCACAATAAAGCAAACCGCAAAACTGCCCGAAAGCGTTCATTTTCCTGCTCACATATGCCTAAGTATTTTTCGATTGCCTCCTTCGTTTGTTCTGGATAAGCATCTTTTGTAATGCGTAACTCGTTTAGTGGTATTCGCAACTCAGATTTTTTCCAAGGTTGTTCGAGTGACCATCGTTTGAGGGTGTTAAAATCATCTTTCGTGAATTCTAATGCCAGTATTTTTTTCGTGTTGATTATTTGTTGGCCAATTGGCAACAATTCGATTCCATCGGCGTTTATCCCTTGTCCAATAGCCGCAAACAAGGCCGTTCCACTGCCGGCAAATGGGTCAAGGATTATGCCGTTAACAATGTTGTGTTTTTCAAGCAGATATTCGACTAAGGAAGCAGAGAATGCTTCTTTGAATTTATACCATCGGTAAACTTCTCTGGTCTTATTATCCTGAAAACTGACAATTGAACGGGATAAAGAAAGATCGAGGTGGAATTTGTCCTCGAAGTGATGATATAAGTCTTGGTCAAGGCGTTCAACTGCACTCAAAGCATTTTTTTGTGGTAAGACTTTAACGTTCTCGGACAGGGTTAGCATTCGGTTACGCTTTCTTTGGAATAGTATGCAGTAGTACTACGTAATGATCCTGACTATTCAATATACAGAAATAATTTTGTAATCAAAACAAAAAATGACGTATTACACGTCACTACTGTAAAGAAAAAAATTGCACCTTTTGCTTATGACCTGAGATATAGCATTGTTTCCGTGCCATATTAGGTTGTTGGGTTCCGCTCTGCTTAACGAAACCTGCGTACGCTAATTTTTAATTTTAATCCTAAAATTTGAAATTTCTTCTTCTGGACACTTAAATTTGATTACAATACCATCCCCTCCATTATATATTTCATTTGTTTTTTCGGAAATAATAGACACGTCCGAAGCATCACCATATCTCTCACTAATTACATAAATGATATTTCCATCATTATTCATTTTTATTATTTTCCAGGGAAAATTTTTGCCTTTCAAGATAGTTCCATCTTTTGAAATATCGGCATAGATTTGTCCACGATATTCTTGTGTATTTTTGTAAATATCAAATACCAGGATAATACTTACCGATCCAATTGCAGAAATTTTAATCCACGCTCTTTTTTGTAGCTTATCGGGAAGGAACCTATAAACACTATGGAATATTAGGACTACCGTCAATAAACATAAGTTTATCAATAGCCACATAGGTCATCTTTTCATTTGTCTTAATCTATAAAAATATTTCAAAACGTCAGCAACTCAATCAATTCCTTCCTTGAAAATGTCTTGAATACGGCGTCGTCAGATTCGACTATGGAGTTCATGAGGTTGGCCTTGGTGCTGATCATGGAGTCAATTTTCTCTTCGAGTGTACCCTTGGTGATAAGTTTGAAGACCTGGACGCCGCGGGTCTGCCCGATGCGGTGGACGCGGTCGGTGGCCTGGTCTTCCCGTGCGGCGTTCCACCAGCGGTCGTAGTGGATGACCACCGAGGCGGAGGTCAAGTCAATGCCCAAACCGCCTGCCATAAGGCTTCCCAAAAAAACGTTGCAATCGGGGTCGTTTTGAAATCTTTCTATAACCTTACCACGGTTCATAGTGCTGCCGCGCAAGGATTCATATCTGACGTCAATACCACTTAGCCAATTACCAATGATATCAAGCATCTCCAAATACTGAGAAAAGACGACGACCTTTTCTCCCGATTCTAAAGTTTCTTCCACGATTTCTTTGAAAAGCTCGAATTTGCCTGAAGTCGCTCCTTTCGGTGTTGTTCCATTCAGAACGAGTTTTGGATGGTCGCATAGCCGCTTCAATTTGGTGAGCAGGGCGAAGACATGAATGTATTCTACAGGCTGGCTTTCGTCCTTTAACTTCGCAATAAGCTTGCTTCCCCGTTCATTAATTATGTCTTTGTACATAACAATCTGTGCTGGCACGAGCGTACAATACCGCTTTTCTTCGGTCTTTGGTGGGAGTTCGGTTAAAACGTCTTTCTTGAGTCTCCGCAGTTTAAAGGGATGGATGATCTTCTTTAATATCTCGCGCTTTTCGTCATCCTGAAATTTCATGATAGGGTTTTCGTATCGTTTCCTGAAATCCTCTGCACTTCCCAGATAGCCGGGCATCAGGAAGTCGAAGATAGACCACAACTCCGACAATCTATTTTCAATAGGCGTTCCTGTCAATGCAAGGCGATGGTGTGCCTTGAGGAACTTGGTTGCCTTGCACATCTGCGTGTTGTGGTTCTTGATTTTTTGCGCCTCGTCCAGGACGACATAATTCCACTGAACCTTGCTCAGGGCTTCCACATCACGGGAAAGAATGCTATAGGTCGTTAGTACGACCGGCGGGAGATTGCCCGAAAGGATGGTATTCCTTTCTTTTCCATAAAATCGGGTTAATTTTAATTCAGGCGCGTATGTTTGAAACTTAGATTCCCAGTGGTCCAGCACTGAGGTTGGACAAATAACAAGGTTGGGCAGGTTAGTCTCTGTTTGTAAGGCAGAGAGGATTACTACCATTGCCTGGTGAGTCTTTCCGAGTCCCATTTCGTCAGCAAGAATGCCATTGAAACTGTTTGTGTGGAGGAACCATAGCCAGTCATAGCCGGATTGCTGATAAACTCGTAATTCTCCCTTGTATGAATTAACAGGTGGCGCTGGTTGTGGTGGTGTAATGCGGTCAAACTTCGCCAAATATTTCCGCGTTTCATCGCATGCGTTTACTTTAACATGCTTGCCGCATTCTGCCCTGGTGCGCAGATAGCCCAGTTTTGGCATCTTGAGCCGCCCGTTCTCAACAATACCGCTGCCGCGCTGCCAGATGTCCAGGATATCTTTGGGGATTTCTATATAAGCCATATCCTTTCTGATGCAACGGTTTTTATCTATGCATGCCAGAATTTCCTTCAGTGTAATGGTGTGTTTTCCTACTTTATATACGGGGTCCAGCCACAACCAATCGTTATCACAAACCTCTACCTGCATATGTGAAACATCGGGATCATCGTGGACTTCTACAAGTTTTAATCGTTCTGATGGTTTAAAGAAAGGTTCTGCAAGTAATTGGTTGAAATCTTCCCTGAGAAAATCAATGGCATCCTTTTCCTTATAGACGAGCGGTTTTTCATTGTTAAAATAAGGTTTAAACGCTGAAGGAACGTGGGCTACCGGCCGATAGGAATTATTGAGCCAGAGCCATTCATCATTGATCTTGTAATCACGCAATTTTTCCAAAGGAAGGACTTGATCTTTTTTACTGGTACTATTTAGTTTCAGGATGGGTGATAATTCAAGGTGCCCCTGGTCGTTTATATCGGCGTGGAGATGCGGAAGGTAGGGAGTCTTGTAAATCTTTGTCTGTCTTGCCCGCTCCGATAATTCCACATGATCGCCATCCACTTCCTTTAATTCTTCGAAGATGCGCGGACTTTTTATAGCCGAGATGTGAAGTACCGATTCATCGCCTTGACCGGAGATTAGTTTGAGTTCGAGTTGCGGTCCGCCATTGAGCAAGTCTACATTGAGATTAAAATCGCCAAATGCGGAAAAAATTTCAGTTAAGATATTGGTTGGGTTGCTGTCAAAGAATGGGAAATGGTCAGTCTCGTCAATATCCTTGAATTTCGGCATTACAAATGGCAAAGGATTAAAAAACTTTGTTTTCCGCGGCAGTAATGGCTTAGGGGCGATTCTTTTATTTCGATTTTCAATCCATTGTAATAACGTTGCAACGATGTGCTTACATATTTCCCCATCGGATGCATAGAGGCACGTACAATCCATATCGTATATTTCTATGTCATCTGAAAGAACAAAGACACTGTAGGGAGTTGATTCACTGCCTGCGACCTCTGCCGTTAGTTCACCATCCTTATACTTTAAATTAAGCACATGACCACTTCTGTAGTAGGAGAGCCCGCGGCTAAAGACTCCGTTATTTGTAATAGATTTGATATAATCGGCTGTAATAGAGCTTAAGGAGGAGGTGTGCATGCGTTTACTCTCCTGTAACTGTAAGAGGTGATAAAGATTTTGTAATTATAATAAATATACAAGATATATACCAATTTACTAATAAAAAGTCAACTAATGACCTTGAATTTTTGCTTGAAATATTAAAATGTACTGTGAAATCCTAACCCGACTTAGTTGGAAGAGTAGTGCTGATGGTTTATCCCCCACCTGCCTGTGCGTGTCTGTACGCAGACAGGCCAAATGCCGACCTCGCATGTCCTTGGTTACGGTCAGGGAAAGGAACGTCGCTACATTTTTTGTCAGAGAGGCAAAAACAATTAATAAATCTTGCTATATTAAAAGTTGCAAGCTATATTTTTAATATAAATTTCCTTATTAAAAGGTTTTTATTCAAAGGCGGATTCAAACTTATGCAAGATAAAGTCATGAAATTTGGTTTTGAAACCGAAAAGATAGATTCCCTTATTCAACTGGCAATCCTGGAGGATGTTGGGACCGGAGACATCACAACAGATAACCTGATTCCAGAGAATCTGATTGTTGAAGGTTCCTTTATTGCGAAGGAAAGCGGTGTAATAGCCGGACTGCTCGTTGTTGAATATTTTTTCTCAAGGCTGGACAAAGGTGTTTCTTTAAAACAAAGCATTAAGGATGGGGCTTTCGTTAACAAAGGTGAGACCATTGCTACCGTAAAGGGAAGTGCAAAGACTTTACTTTCCGGAGAAAGGATCGCCTTAAATATTCTTCAAAGACTTTCGGGGATTGCAACCCTAACAGCGCAATTTGTGGAACGTATAAAACCATTAAAAACTCATATTATGGATACAAGAAAAACTATTCCAGGCTGGCGATACTTGGAAAAATACGCTGTAGCAGTGGGCGGCGGCATCAACCACAGGATGGGTCTATATGACCAGGCGCTGGTGAAAGATAATCATCTGGATATTCTAAAAGCAGAGACAGGTTTGAAACCTGTCTCTACTTCTTCCCATAGCAGCATTATTGAAAAGGCTGTGTCTACATTACGGCAAAAGATAACAAAAGGCGTTTTGATAGAGGTTGAAACAAGGACACTGGAAGAGGTCTCTAGCGCCCTTAAGGCGGATGTTGATATAATCCTGTTTGATAATATGAATATTGCACAACTCAAAGATGCCGTTGAGACAGTTAAAAACTGGAAGCCTTCCCAGGGGCATGATAAGCCGCTAACAGAGGCATCCGGGAATATCACGCTGGAAAATGTACACCTTGTAGCCCAAACGGGAGTAGACAGGATTTCTGTCGGTGCTATTACTCATTCGGCAAAGGCACTGGATATTTCATTGGAAATAAATTTGGTAAAAAATGTTTGAATAACATGGGCTAGTGCAATAGAATTATGTTTTATTTTATTTGTGTTCATTCGGAACGCAATAACACAACAACTTTTTAGTGGAAGAATTGTGTGAATGCAGTTGTTGTAATTCCTGCTCGATACGCATCAACCAGGCTACCGGGAAAATTAATCCTGCCAGAAGTTAAAACGGTTACAGGAAAATACATCATAGAACATGTTTATCAGAATGTAAAACAGGCGAAACGTATTCATAAAGTAATTGTTGCAACGGATAATCAGCTTATATACGATATTGTGAAAGGGTTTGGTGGCGAGGTGGAGATGACTTCTGTAACGCACACCTCCGGGACAGACCGTATCGCAGAGGTTGCAGGGCGATTGGATGCAGATGTCATCGTAAATGTGCAAGGAGATGAACCGGAAGCGAATGCAAATATGATCGATCAGGTCATAGAAGTATTAGTTGAAGACAAAGAAGCCGTAATGGCCACCCTTGCAAACATGATAAAAGATGCAAAAGAATTGGCAAATTCAAATGTAGTAAAAGTCGTATTGGATAATTGTGGATATGCGCTTTATTTTTCACGTTCACAGATTCCTTTTGTACGAGATGATAAAGACCCAATCAAGGTGCCGGGTCTTACATTCCTGAAGCATCTTGGCATTTATGCATATCAAAGAGATTTTTTATTGAAATACCCAAAACTACCTCCTTCGCCTTTGGAGGATGCGGAAAAGCTGGAACAGCTCAGGGCTCTCTCAAACGGATACAAGATAAAGGTCGCAATTACCAATTACACTTCAAGGGGTATTGACACAAGGGAAGATTTGACGGCATTTATGGAAAGATATAAACATGACTAAACATATATTTGTTACCGGTGGCGTGGTATCATCGCTTGGCAAGGGGCTTAATTCCGCCTCTATCGGGATGCTGCTGGAAAGCAGGGGCTTGAAGGTAAGACTTCAGAAATTTGATCCGTACGTAAACGTTGATCCGGGGACGATGAGTCCCTATGAGCACGGAGAGGTATATGTAACGGAGGATGGCGCAGAGACAGACCTTGACCTGGGGCACTACGAGCGGTTTACGAATTCTGAGTCGAACCGGTATTGTAATTTTACCACAGGTTCAATTTACAATTCGGTTATCAGAAAGGAACGCAAGGGGGAATATTTGGGAAAGACCGTGCAGGTGATTCCCCATATTACCAATGAAATTATCGAATGCATACAGAAACTGGACGGGCCGGATACGGACGTGGTCATCTCTGAAATCGGCGGGATTGTGGGTGATATAGAAAACCAGCCATTCCTTGAAGCTATAAGACAATTTGGCCAAAAGGCAGGCAGGGAAAATGTACTCTATATTCATTTAACACTTATTCCATACCTCAGTGCTGCGGAGGAAATAAAGACAAAACCCACGCAGCACAGCGTGGGTATGTTGCGTCAGGCCGGTATCCAGCCTGATATTCTTATTTGCAGGATGGAAAAACACCTGAGCTCTGAGATAAAAGAAAAATTATCGCTTTTTTGCAATGTAGACAAGAATGCAATTATCGAAGAGCGGGACGTAAAACCATATCTCTATGAAATACCGTTGATTCTGGTTGAGCAGGGTTTGGATAAGCTCATTATCCAGAAATTAGGGTTAAAAACCAATGGAGATAATATTTCTAAGTGGTTGTCATTGTTGGAGATACTAAAAAATCCAAGACAGGCAACAGAGATAGCGGTAGTTGGGAAATATATATGTCATCAGTCAGCATACGAGTCAATTTATGAATCACTCATTCATGGTGGAATAGGTAATAATGCCCGGGTGAGGATGCGGAGGGTGGAATCTGAGGATATTGAAAAAAAAGGCGCCAAGGTATGCCTTGAAGGAGTAGGAGGTATCCTTGTGCCGGGCGGTTTTGGTATGCGTGGTGTTGAGGGTAAGATTGAGGCGATACAATATGCAAGGGAGAATAAGATGCCTTTTTTTGGTATATGTCTCGGATTGCAATGTGCTGCTATAGAATTTGCGAGGAACGTATGTAATCTTAAGGGTGCAAATAGTACGGAATTTGATGCTAATACCCCCCATCCAGTTATCAGTTTACTGGAAGAGCAGCATAAGGTATCAGGTAAGGGTGGCACGATGAGGCTGGGCGCGCAGCCTTGCATTCTTCAGGCAGAGACAAAGGCATTTAAGGCGTATGGAAGGCAAAATATATCAGAGCGTCATCGGCACAGGTATGAATTTAATAATACCTACAAAGAGATATTTTTAGCCAGCGGTATGGTTTTTAGCGGGCATTCACCCGGTGATCAATTAGTGGAAATCATGGAACTCAAAGACCATCCCTGGTTTGTATGTGTGCAATTCCACCCCGAATTTAAGTCAAAGCCCACAAACCCTCATCCATTATTCAAGGAATTTATAAGGGCGTCCCTGTCGTTTTGATATATACAGGATTGACTGGTATGATTTTGTCGTGGATGATATAAAGAATTGCTCAGGGGTGAATTCCCAGGGTATTTGCAATCCGCGCAAATTCTTCACTATTATGAAAAGCGATAGTGATCCTTCCCCTGCCGTTTCTTTCTTTGATAATAACCTTTGTCCCGAAAAATCTTCTGAAACGGTCTTCCAGGTCTTCGATGTGGGCTGTGGATGTTTTTGCGGGAGACGACTTGTGGGGTTTGATCTGCTTTTTTTCCATCGAGGCAATCATTTCTATTTGCCTCACGGACCATCCTTCTTTGATAATTTGCTCACAAAGTTTTATCTGCATGTCTTTTCCTTGAATGGCAGTGATTGCCCGTGCATGTCCCATAGATAATGTTCCACGTGAAACATTATCCTGGATTTCCTGCGGTAAGTCCAGCAAGCGGAGATAATTGGTTACTGAACTGCGGTCTTTCCCCATAGTCTTTGCAACTTGTTCCTTGGTAAGATCGAACTTGTCTATCAGTTCTTTGTAGCCTTTGGCCTTTTCGATGGGATTGAGGTCTTCCCTTTGGATATTTTCTATTAATGCAATTTCCAGACTGTGCAGTCCATCGGTATCCCGAACGATGGCGGGGATTTCTTTCAGTCCAAGTTGTTTTGCCGCCCTCCATCGGCGCTCGCCTGCGATTAGCATGTATCCGTGCGAGAGTGGTCTGACAATGATGGGTTGCAGGATGCCGTGTTGTTTAATGGATTCCACGAGTCCCTGCATCTCCTCATCATCGAAAATGTCGCGTGGCTGCGAGTCGTTAGGTTGAATATCCTTTGGGTTTAACCTCATGATTACGTCTTGTCCAACATCTGCCTCAATCCCAATGACACCGCCGAGCAGAGATTGCAAACCGCGGCTGAGTTTTTCCTTTTTAGACATGATGCGCACTCCTTTTGTGGTTGGTTTTCAGTTGAATTTCCATTCTGGGGATGCTAGTATCTAGCCTGCTTTTGTGGTAAAAGATGTTTCACGTGAAACATCTCAGGTTAGTGTATTCGTTTTTTTAAAAATTGCAAGGGTTTTTAGTGAATAAATGCATATTTACCATTGCTGTTAATACCGCCAGGGAGGTTGTACGGCAGTCCATATTTTATTGTATCGTCTTTGGAGGTATTTTACTGATACTTCTCTCCTTTTCTTTTACCCTGTTTGCCTTTGGCGAAGAGGCAAAGATGATTAAAGAAATGGGGATATCGACTATTACCATTTGCTGCCTTTGCCTTGCTTCACTAAGTGCGGCAAATGCAATATCCAGGGAGATAGAAAAAGGTACCATCATGACGTTACTGTCTAAGCCCGTAAATAAGAAATCCATTCTTTTGGGTAAGTTTTTTGGGATACTGGCGGTTGTCTTTCTTGCTTTTATGGCTATGGGTATTTTCCTGACCGTTTCCCTGTGTGTTAAGGATTCTCTGGAATACCATGTTAGCTTTTTGGCCTCATTTGTCAATTTAGGTTATGCTACCATTTCCCAACTGCTAATTTCATTTTTGCAAGTCGCCATCATGTGTACGATTGCAATCGCGGGTTCTGTTTATTTACCGCTGGTATCCAATCTTAGTTGCTGTATGTTTCTCTATGTTATTGGGAATTTAATGCATTTTTTCCAATGTCTTTTTCAAGGAAATGAAAACGGTCTCCTGTGGTCTGTCGCGTTTTTTTATGTGTTATTTCCAAATCTGGAGAGTTTTAATGCCTTGGGCATGGGAAGTTGGTCTGAAAACCCGCCTGGTTTGTGTTATATGATGTTGTTGATCCTGTATGCTATTTTATATATGACGTTTGTTACAATGTTGGCTTGTGAGTTTTTTGATAAAAAAGAATGTGCGTAGTCATATCTGTGGTATTTGAAAGGACTTGCGATTGATATATGGCGTGATAGGAGATATTCATAGTAATTATGATGCATTAACGGCAGTTATTCATGAGTTACAGCAGGAGCATGTTGACAAGGTGTTGTGTGTCGGAGATATCGTTGGATATGCCGCAGAACCGGCAAAGTGTATTGATTTGGTACGTGAATTAAACTGTACCGTCGTAGCAGGAAATCATGACTATGCTGTGGTAGGAAAATTTCCCGCGAACTATTTTCATGCTGATGCAAGGGATGCCGTTGTATGGACAGCAAGACATCTCTCGAATGAGTACCTGGATTTCTTAAAAAAAATGCCGTTGGTTGAAGAGTTGGATGGTATTACCCTTGTGCATGGGTCTTTGAATCATCCCGAATTTTTTGACTATATAAGAACCGCGGTTGAGGCGCAACTGAGTTTTGATTTGTTAAAAACGCCGATTTGTTTTTTTGGTCATACGCATATTCCACTGGTGATTTATTTGGAAAAAGAAACTATCCATGTAGATAGAGGGCATGTGTTTGATTTAAAAAAAGCGGACAAAGTCCTCATAAATGTCGGTAGTGTAGGGCAATCTCGAGATTGGGATCTTAGGGCCTCTTGTGCGATTTATGATACGGACAAAATGACCGTGGAGATCAGGCGTATTAAATATAATATCAACAGTGCCGTACAAAAGATTTATTCAGCAGGTTTACCCACAGTAAATGCTTTACGATTAATGTAGAATACCGCAGTCACTCTGGCAAGTATGCGATTGTATTTAAGTAACCGACCATATACTTACTTAAAGATGTACCAGGTAAGCAGCATCTATATGGTCTAATTTCTCAATCTGTTGAAGACATTCTTGCGGGATTGCCGCATCTACATTCACAATCGTGATAGCGTTGCCCCCACTCTCTTTCCTGCCAAACGTCATGTGGGCAATGTTTATCTTTTTATTACCCAGCACACACCCGATATTACCGATTAACCCCGGTTTATCCTTACCAAAGAGTATGAGCATGTGTTCGTCAAGTGCAGCCTCTATCCCATAACCATTGATATCAACGACCCTCGGCTCATTTTTCCCGAATACCGTTCCCGAAACAATGGTTTCACCATCCGGGGTGTTTATTTTTGCCGTAACAAGGCTAGTAAAATCGCTAACGCCCGTGGTGGTGGTGACATTGACTTTGATGCCTCTTTCCGCCATGAAATGGGGTGCGCTAACCAAATTGACACCTTCTTCAAGGGCGGGTTTGAGTAGTCCGACCATGAGGCTATCAGTAACGAGGCAAATATTTTTCTTGGTGATTTCGCCCGAATAAATAATATCCACATTTTGCAATCCCCCCTTTGTGATCTGCATGAGGAGCGATCCCATCTTTTCTGCCAGTATTAAGTAGGGTTTCAAGATGTTGTATTCTTCCTGATTATACGGAGGGAGGTTTACTGCATTCCTGAAACCTTTTCCTGTGAGTGCATCGGCCATTTGTTCCGCCGCTTCAACGGCTACGGCAAATTGTGCCTCTTCGGTAGATGCACCCAGGTGAGGTGTTATTATTACCTGTTCTAATTCGAGGAGCTTATTGCCAACCGGGGGTTCTACATCAAATACGTCTATTGCGGCGCCGGCAACCTGACCACTTTTAACGGCATTGTACAGGTCTTCCTCGGAGATGATTCCGCCTCTTGCACAATTGATAATACGGACGCCCTTTTTCATAATCGAAAATTCATTTTGGGTTATAAGGTTTTTCGTCTCGCTGTTAAAAGGGACGTGAATTGTAATATAATCCGCCTGCGTGATTAATTCTTTCAAATTCTTTACGACATGAATGCTGTATTGTGATGTAATTTCAGGAGAGATAAAGGGGTCGTACCCGATCACCTTCATCTCCAAGGCTACGGCGCGTTTTGCGACCTGTCTCCCAACCCGTCCCAGCCCAATAATCCCGAGTGTTTTCCCGGCGATTTGTATACCGGTAAATTTTTTCCTTTCCCATTTTCCTGCTTTTGTTGAGGCGCAGGCTTGTGGGACAAAACGTGAGAGAGAAAAGAGCAAAGCCACGGTGTGTTCGGCAGTCGAAGTAATGTTGCCTTCCGGTGTGTTCATGACCACGATGCCTTTTTTTGTGGCGGCTGGGACGTCGACATTATCAACTCCAACGCCCGCACGGCAAATAGCCTTTAGCGTTTCAGCTTTTTCTAACAGCGGGGCTGTAATCTTTGTCCCGCTGCGTAATATAATTCCATCGCAATCGTTAATAATAGTTTTTAACTCGTCTGCTTTTATACCGGGTTTTTTTAATACTTTGAGTCCGGCTTTTTCCAGTATTTCAATGCATAC
>JACPHJ010000127.1 GCA_016188675.1 Planctomycetota bacterium | reverse complement strand
TTCGTGAATGATTTAAAAAAGCACATGAGTAATTCACCTGTTTTTGTCGATGTCTGCGGATAAATAAACATACATAACTCTTTACTTTATCAGATATTTTTTTAAAAGGAGTCCTAAATTATGATCGCCACAAAAAAAATAAGTACCGCATATCTGGAACAGGAAATAATGACGTTAAACCCTGTTCAACTGCTGATAAAGGCTTATGATGCCGGGATTACTGCCTGTAATCGGAGAGACGAATCAAAAGCCAGCGCAGTTCTTGTAGAGTTAATCGATTCACTCAACTTTGATTATGCGGAAATTGCCAACTCTTTATTTAGATTGTACGATTACTGCATGCGGGAGATCAAACGTGGTAATTTTGATATTACCTTAAAGATCTTAAAAGAATTACGAGAGACATGGCTACAGGTACAAGACAATGTCCAGACAGAAGCGTTACAAACCAGCAGCTTGTAATGTCCGTGTTTGACACTATGTAAATAAACAACGATTAGAAAAGCAGCCTAAAATCTATGTCCGGTATCTAAGGAAGATGTATTGTTTGAAGGAACGTAACAGTTTAGTTTTTTGAAAACATGAGTAGTTAAAAATGCCTTGGTGACGGATAGAAGGGAGTGATTATGGGAAAGACAATCAACTATCTATACAAATCTGAACAAAAACTCTTTCCGCCACATTTGTTTATTGCAGCAGAGACATCGAGTGTACCCTCTTCGATTTATAACAAAATAAATAATTGGTTCTCCGTGTTCAAGGATTTCACTAAATGTCATTTTTTCTACGAAGGTGAAATCACGAATACTTCGGGATTTGAAACTAAAATATTACAGATTAACAAAATTACTAACAGGATGTAGGGGTAATTCATGCATTATCCCTGCATTGCTTGATTACCGCATCATTGCAGGAATTTTTCAAAAAACTAAACTGTTACCTAATTGCATTTTTAGCATCTACCAACCTTTGGATTTCAATAATCCACTCTTTTGCAAGGATATCCCAATCGTAAAGTAACTCAGCACGACGACGGGCGCCATGACTGAGGCGCTGCCAAGCTTCATCGTTGTTCATCAAACCCACAACAGCCTCAACGAATTGACGCCCAAACTCAGCAGTATTGGGATCTCCCGGAATAAGACGTCCACTGACACCGTCAAGCACAGTTTCCGGCAATGCCGCCAGTGTGCTGGCAACTATTGGTGTTCCGGCAGCCTGAGCTTCAATTACGGCAATACACGATGTCTCTCTCCAGGTACTTGGATACACCATCAGGCGGGCAGTAGCCATTTCCTCTGCCAGCGCTGCTTTGGGTAAGCCCATCCGTACAAACACACCGGGCTGACGCACCTGTTGCCAAATAGGGTCTTCAAGATTATCATCAGGTAATTGATAGGTATAAACGTGCAGCTCAGCATCAGGGACTTGTTGACGAATGCATGGGAATAATTTCAGCAAAATATTCAATCCGCGATCAGGACGGCTGGCATAAATTAAACGGTTACGATTCCTCTTTTCAGCGGGTCTGAACAACTTCAAATCTACACCATTTCGTGTCAGGAAGAAACGTTCTGCGGGAATACTAAAATGGCGCGACCACACGTCTCTCTGCCAATGACTAATGGCGTAAATACGATCAATGGGCAGACGAGACGGACGTTCCCCTTCTAAAAATGGAACGTTAATATCATCATGTATCCAAAGGATACGTAACTGTGCCTGTAAATCAACCTTAAAAGGCCGTAGTGAGCGGGAGGAAATGATCACTGGCAATTTATACAGATTCCGGCAAATGTGAAATTCCACCAGATCGTCGTAACGTACGCCATCATAGGTACCGGGCCTTTCGCAGTTGCAAAAAACTCGCACCTTGACCCCTTTTGCAGCCAAGGCACGGGCAATGTAAATAAGGGCGCTTTCGCTGCCTCCAAGCCCTTTTTCTTCCATCGTCCCGCCGTGAAACGGATAACCGCCGGTATAAAAAATAACGTCTGACTCATCGGCAATTACAGATAGACCTATAGCAGATGCTGCCGTCCTTGCTCCCTCATAAGCCGAAGCAAATTCAATATCACGGGCAATTGTATTGCGAAATGCCTCATAAGCTTCCCGGTAACATCCATTTTGCAAATACAACTGACCAAGATAATAGTAAGGATTGGCAAAAGAGGAATCGTAACCGTTTAATTTATGCCAGCCGTCCTGATCGCGGATTGAATATTTTGCTGAAATTATTCCCATGCATTCGTCAACAAGTCCCTGATGCTGAGCTGCACGTTTAT
>JACPHJ010000130.1 GCA_016188675.1 Planctomycetota bacterium | reverse complement strand
TCTGTTTGTCATTCATGCACTCGATCCTTTATGGCTTGATTAGCCCCAGCGTGGAAGGATGCATGGCAAGAAAACATTTCTTTGGTTTTTTTGTCAACAGGGGATAATATTTTTTCTTGACATGCTTTTTCATAGATGACATGCATTTATCGTCATCGCAATGACGGCACACAATTGTAATCTATGAAAAAGCCACCATTGCGAGGGCGATAGCCCGAAGCAATCTCCTCTCCTTGAAACTTCGACTACTTTCTAAGGAAATTTTATCCTTATTTCCCTTTCCTGTTCATCCTTTTTATTTCATGCCAATAGGGACTCATGGAAAGTTGTTTTTTAAACTTAATTATAAAATTATTCCTTTCACCTTTATTCCCTTGCCATGCTCTGCCAAAAAATTTATAAGCGAGTTTGCTATTGCCTGCATAAATCAAATCCAGCATATATTCCCATAAAGAAGGCGGCACCCCTGTCAGCCATTCAGGGTCGTTTTTAACGGTTTCGAGTTTTGCATTAAATTCATCGGTTAATTCAGGATGAGAGTTAATCATAAGTTCGCCGGCGAGTTTATATTTATTGTCTTTATACTGTAAAATAATTTCAGGCGCAGGAGATGCGGCAAAACAGGTTTCCCAATAGGCAAATGTACAATCTCTCCCTGTTATTTCGTAAATACCATCGCCATCAATATCCTTAAACGTAAACGGCGAATCATCTGCCTGAAGATGGGTTATCTTTTTGAATTGTTTTCCCAGAGAAAATATCAGGTAAGAATAACAACAATGAGCGCCGCCAGAGTAACCTTCGACAACATGGTCGGGTATTCCGTCGCCAGTTATGTCCTTACCCGCCGGGGGTATATTTTCATCACCCTTAGTATTTATCCCGTAAAACCTCCCTGTTTCACTCCGGAAAACCATTTTACCCTTGTGTAATATCTCAAAATATTCATCTCCGTTCTCTTCGTAAGTAAACAAGCGATAGAGATAATCATTGATTGTATAATCAGAAATTGCCAAATTTTGTCTGTGGGAAGTTTCATGGTGTTTTTTGCGAATACTAGAACTTTCTCCGGATGATTCCTGGTTTGTTTCGCTGAAGACTAAAACAACGGCAATCGCGATGAATTTTAGTATAGTAAAAATGTGCATCCGCATTCGTCAATTATTAGTGGAGAATATCGAGGCAATCCAATCTTTGAAATTCCTTAAACATCTACTTAATCGCAAAACTCACCGTTACCACAGCGGTAACCTTCTTTTTAAGCGATGAGGTGTCATTTATGCCCCAGTCAGACACCTCAGTTGAGTTGACAGGGGTAATCTGAAACACGCCCATCCTTGCCGAACGCATGAAACCAATCGTGTTCCCAGTGGCGTTCGTCATATTCACCGCCCTTTCTTTTGCATTCTCGGTGGCTGCGGCAAGCATTTCAATTTTTAGCTCCTCCAATTTTGTATAAAAATATTCAGGCGCCAGTGATTCAAACTGGATGTCCTGCTCTATCAACTCCGTTGATTCACGTGAAATACGGGCTATCTTATTTACATCACTTGACTGAATCTGAACATTAGTCATACCTCGAAAAAGTTTAATGCAATTTAAGGAAAATAATTTGGCCAGGAATTATCATATTCAAGAATCCAATCTACCAAAGCCGCGCCGCCAAGGTCGCGCTGTGCCTTCTCACTCTCGATCCACTTATGATCAAGCATTGCCTGGATTTTTCTGACAATCTCAGGCCTGCGTTGCTGCAAATCCCTGAATGCGTTTTCGGACAATTCCAGTTCCACCCGAACCTCCTTCGGACACACCATCATCATTATGATGAACAAGGCATCCCATTTTTCTTGTTCAACCAATTTCATAATCTTAGGGCCTATTTTGCATATTTCTATTATGTAAGAAGGCGCATATTTATCTTTTGCAAGATACAGCTTATCTTCAATACGTCTAAATATTATCATTTTATTTTTGGATTTCTAATAATTTCCAATCCCAACATTATTACCTCCTGTTTTTCCATGTCCATCATATTACAAATTTATAAAACCTTACGTTTTTTTCTGTTTCACGTTCATGTCTCCCGTGTGTGTTTTCCGTAGGGCGAACCTTTAGGTTTGCCACACGCACCGCAATATAATCGGGTTTTATGTGGAGAGGCGCATGCATCCAATCTCACGTTCCAAACGCAAGGCTAAAGCCTTGCCCTACGCACTACGTTCTACTTTTTTTATTTCTTTCCGTCCTCTGTAATACAAATTTATAAAACCTTGCTTTCCCCATTCCCCGTTTTCACGAGGACAAATTCCATGAAGACTGGTTTTGGCAAAGATTTTTAATCTGTTTAATCTGCGCAATCTGTGTCCTATTTTTAGTTGTGGAATATCTGTGGTAAATATAATTTCTCTGCACCCTCTGCGGCAAAGTCCTTTTCCTTATCTGCCTGTTTCTCTGCGTCCTTCGCGTCCTTTGCGGTGAAACCCCTTTCTTTCTCAGCGTCCTCAGCGTCCTCTGCGGTGAACTATTCGGATAATTCATTCAAGAGCTTCTGCCCCTTCTCCGCGCGTTTGTCGCCTGCCTTTTCGAGGATGATGGTCAATTCCTTTACCTTGTCCACATCCACCTTTTGTCCTGAAAGGTGGTACATCACCTGGAGATTCATCTCTGAATTGGCAGCCTCAACAGGGTCGGGCACCTTATGAAAGAGTTCAATTGCCTTTTGGTAATAATGCCCCGCCTCTTTCCGTAGGGCGAACCTTTGGGTTTGCCACGCGCAGCGCAATATAATCGGGTTTTATGTGGATAGGCGCATGCATCCAATCGCCCACGTCCCTACGTAGTA
This sequence comes from Planctomycetota bacterium, assembly GCA_016188675.1. GTDB lineage: Bacteria > Planctomycetota > Brocadiia > Brocadiales > Brocadiaceae > Wunengus. Next base: position 845 of record JACPHJ010000130.1, on the reverse strand, counting down.
CGTGCTTTTTATATTTTCAATCGCGGACGGTTGCATAAGGTAAAATTATCATGACAAGCGGGGACGCTTGTCCTACTACCGTTGTTTCTGAATCCATTGCAATAGTTCCATGAGCAACGCAGGGTCTTCATGTTGGAGCATCGCGGCAATCTCCTGCGCCCTTGACGGGTCTCGCATCAATTGCTCGATTATGGGGTGTAGTTTGGGTGATGGATGTGACTCTTCATCCTACCCAAACATTTCCCCCAAATCCACACCGAAACGCTTGCCCAATTTCACTATAGTGTCCCATATATCCTCTGCACTGCGGCCCATTGATTGTAAAAAGCCTGCATAGCTATTGACTGCGGAGTGCAGATGTGGATGCGGATGTCCTGTCTCACGGGTAAAATGGAGAAGTATCTCCACCACATGTCTGCTTAGTGGTGCCGCCTCAGACAGCCGGTTGGTGGCATGTAGCAATGTTGCCAGGTTGTTGAGGTCTCTGGCAACGTTCGGGTGGTTTTCCCCAAGACTCTGTTCATCTATCCTGAGTGCGCGGCGCATGAGAGGTTCCGCCTCTGACAGCCGATTGGTGGCCTTTAGCATCTGTGCAAGGTTGTTGAGCTTTATTGCGACGTTCGGATGGTTTTCCCCAAAGATCTGCTCATCTATCCTGAGTGCGCGGCGCATGAGGGGTTCCGCCTCTGACAGCCGATTGGTGGCCAGAAGCAACGCTGCCAGGTTGTTGAGATCTCTGGCAACGTTCGGGTGGTTTTCCCCAAAACTCTGCTCATCAATCCTGAGCGCACGGCGCATGAGGGGTTCCGCCTCTGACAGCCGATTGGTGGCCTTTAGCAACCCTG
>JACPHJ010000118.1 GCA_016188675.1 Planctomycetota bacterium | reverse complement strand
TTTCCTGCAGAAGTTTCTTCGAAACATTTCGGATCTTACTCATGGTTTCGATCATGTGTACAGGAATACGTATCGTTCTTGCCTGATCGGCAATTGAACGGGTAATTGCCTGGCGTATCCACCACGTAGCATAGGTACTGAATTTGTATCCCCGCCGATACTCATATTTGTCCACTGCGCGCATAAGTCCTGTATTACCTTCTTGAATTAAATCCAGAAAACTTAAACCACGGTTCCTGTATTTTTTAGCAATACTTACTACAAGTCTTAGATTTGCCCCGGAAAGTTTTCTTTTGGCGCTCTCATGTTCCCTGTAAATATTTTCAACAGATTCAACACGGCATTTCAATCTCTTAGAGGATTCCAGAACCATGCTTTCCAACTTTTCGTATTGAGATTCCAGTTCTTTATAATGACCGTTTGACTTGGAACGCGGTTTACATTCCGTGATCTGTGTTTCCAGCTCTTCCATTTCATGAGCGATTTCCTGGAGTTTCTTCATCAGAGGCTGTATTCGTTTTGTACGGATATTTATTTCCTCAAGCAGGTCAATGCCTTTTCGCCTTCTATTCCTGATTACCCGAAGCAGTTTTATTCTTTCTTTCTCAGAAGTCTGTTTCCGTTTAGCTCGAAGATAATCGTCTTTGTTTTTCTGGAGAATCGTTTTAAGGATTTTAGAACTCCTGGGAAACTGTTCCAGAATTTCGTCCTTGCAATTATCGACCATCGTATTAACCTTCAGGGTACGATCAAACGAAAGTTCCCCGTTATTTACATCCTCCAATATCCTTAAACAGGTTGCCAGCGAGAGATCGGAATGCAGTACCTTCTTTAAAAATCGCTTTCTTGTAATTTCGATCTTTTTTGCGAGCATGATTTCCTCGTCTCGTGTAAGCAGGGGGATTTCGCCCATCTGGGTGAGATACATGCGAACGGGATCGTCTATCTTTTCTGTAATTGTCGGAACTTCACCGAATTCCAAATCGACTTCTGTAAAAACCGGCGCTTCTTCTGCATCAGCAACATCGCGGCTCTCGATTTCTGTTTCATCAATGAGATCCACTCCCAGCTCATCCAGCATCATCAGGATGTCATCGATCTTTTCTGGAGAAATATCCGCATCGTCGGGCAGCATGTCGTTCAGTTCTTCGTACGTCAAGTAACCCTTTTCCTTGCCCTTTTGTACGAGATGCTTGATTTTTTGATTCAAATTATCCATTTAAAGACAGACCTCCTTAATAATATTTTATATAAATGGAGATAACCAATATTTACCTTTTTTGTCCGGATTTATCACACTGTTGACGGCGCAAAAACCAGAGCTATATTTTGTTTTTCAAAGCATGGATGTTTCTGCTTTTTTTGTGAAATTCATCCAATAAGAGAACAATATTTTCTTCACTATTAACCCGTCCGGTCTCTAGCATTTTTTTCTTTGTTTGGTGAATTTCTTTTTTGCTATTTCGTCTCTTTAAAAAATGAATACATGACTCTAACCTATTGCCGTGATCAGTAATATTTTGAAACTCCTCAGTTGTTACAATATCCATGAGAATCTTATTGAGTCGTGCGTCATCCAATATATGTAACACGTCTTCGCCTTTTACAACAGTATTTTTGTGGTATAATTCAACTACCTTCTCGGCTATCTTCTGAAAATCCTTATTAGTAAATTCTTCCAGACCTATTTCTTCCAATACCCTGGGTATAAGTATATTGGATGATAACATTAAATGCAAAAGTTCCCGCTCTACCTTCGAAGAAGCATTCAACCGTCGTTCTACAGTTTGCTTTTTATCCGGGGTAAAGGGTTGTTTGTTAAATTTTTTTAACTGTGACCGCAATGTCACCTCATCAATGGACATTTCTTCGGCAATCCATTTAACGAGTAAATTACGTTTAATGACGTCAGGCATTTTCATTGCCGTTGAAAGGACGTCGCTGATGGCATTTGCCCTGCCATGAATGGTTGACATGTCCCATTTGGAAGCGGCCATTTCGATCTTGAAACCAAAAAAATCTTTGGCATTGTTGACGCATGCCAAAAATTTATCAGCGCCTTCTGCTACAAGAAAATCACAGGGGTCAAAGTCTTTGGGCAATTGGGCAATTTTTACATCAAATTCTTCTTCAATAAAAATATCCAGATTTCTATCGGAAGATTTCTGGCCTGCAATATCTGAATCAAGCAGGAGTATCACCTGATTACAGTACTGCCTTAACTGCCTCAAGTGTTGTTTTGATATAGATGTTCCCATTACGGCTACCGACCAATCGATTCCATGCTGATGTGCCATGATTACGTCTGTGTAACCCTCCATGAGTATTACCCTGCGCTGCTTCAGAATGGCGCTTTTCGCAAGATCGATACCGTAAAGGACATTGCTCTTGTTAAAAAGGACGGTTTCCGGTGAATTGAGATATTTTGGAAGTGAATCATCCAAAGAACGCCCCCCGAAACCAACGACCTGTTTCCTTGCGTCTAATATTGGAAACATCAGCCTGTTTCGAAAACGGTCGTAATATCCATTTCCTTCCTTTTTTGGAATAATCAACCCCACTTTTTCTAATGGTTCAGTGGGGACGTTACGCTCCTTGCATATTTTTAATAATGCATCCCATCTATTGGGGGCGTAGCCAAGGCAGAAGTTTTTGATGGATTGATCGTTTATCTGCCGTTTTTGCAAATAATCTCTTGCGACTTTTCCATATTCTTTATGAAGCAAAATATTGTGATAAAATTTTGCAGCAAAATTTGTTGTGTTTAACAAATGGGTCTTTTCTGCAGTCGAAAAGGACGACTTTTTATTATCCTGTAAATGAGAAAGATCGATATGTGACTTGGAAGCCGCCAACTTTACTGCTTCCACAAAATCCACACCTTCCTGCTTCATGATAAATTGAAATACCGTTCCACCTTCACCGCACCCAAAACATTTAAAAAGTTTTTTCTCCGGATTTACCGTAAATGAGGGTGTTTTTTCTGAATGAAAAGGGCACAATCCTGTAAAATTTCTGCCGCTTTGTTTTAGGTGGACGTGCTCCGATATGATTTGAATAATATCTGAGGCTTGTTGTATTTCTGCAATCTTTTCTTGTGGGATAAAATTTACCATTAATTGGAAAGATGAATGTTTAAAATTAAATTTTAAACAAAATAATTATATCATTAAAATAAGTAATGTCAATAAAGTGGGAAATAAATTATTTATTTTTATTGAATTTTTTACAGAATGTTGTCTTTTGGCTTAAACATAGAAAAAGCTTATGTTTAGAAATTTTCAATATTATGAATATATAACTAATTTATAATTCGCATGTTAATACCTTTTTTGGCCAGATATTCTTTTACTTTCCGGATAGATATTTCTCTATAATGAAAAATGGAGGCAGCCAGGGCTGCATCAACTTTTCCCTTAGTAAAGACATCGAAAAAATGTTCCAGTTTGCCGGCCCCGCCAGAGGCTATAATGGGGATGTTCACTGCTTCCGATATGGTTCTGTTCAACTCGATGTCAAAGCCGTTCTTGGTGCCGTCGCAATCCATGCTTGTTAGTAATATTTCACCGGCGCCCTTCGCCTCAACATCCTTTGCCCACGTGACAGCATCCAGCCCTGTGGGCGTCCTGCCTCCGTGTATATAAACTTCCCATTTTGCATCGGGAAAACCGCCTTTTGCTCTTTTTGCGTCAATAGCGACCACGATACACTGGCTGCCAAAACGCCTGGATGCCTTTGTAACAAATTCCGGGTCTTTAACTGCAGCGGTGTTGATAGAAACTTTATCGGCCCCGGCGTTTAACAATCGGCGGATGTCGTCAATATTCCGGATACCTCCTCCCACGGTCAAGGGCATAAATACCTGTTCGGCAGTTTTTTTGACGACGTCTAGAATAATGTCCCTGTTTTCGTGAGAGGCTGTAATATCGAGAAAGGTTAACTCGTCGGCGCCTTCCTTGTCATATAAAGCTGCTATTTCAACGGGATCTCCTGCATCTTTTAAATTCAGAAAATTCGTTCCTTTGACGACACGCCCGTCTTTCACATCAAGGCAAGGTATAATTCTTTTGGCAAGCATAGTTAATTTAGAAAATTCTCAACTGGAAAATTCGAAGTAAAAACCAAAGGAATATTTTCAATACAGGCTAAAAAATACACAGGCAGGTAAAATGGAGTTTAAAAATCCTTTTCCGGGCTGCTGGCTTTGGCATAAAGTCTTTTGGGTATGCGTCCGGAAAGGAATGCAAGCCTGCCTGATTCGCACGCTAGTTTCATTGCCTTTGCCATGCGTACAGGGTCTTTTGCAAGGGCAATTCCCGTGTTAAGCAGTACGCCCTCACAACCGAGTTCCATGGCCATTGTAACGTCAGATGCGGTGCCGACGCCTGCATCTACAATAATAGGAACTTTTGCCGATTCGAGGATAATTCGTATGTTGTTTTTATTTAAAATACCCTGACCCGACCCAATCGGCGCACCGGCCGGCATGACACAGGTTGCACCCGCATCTTCTAACTTTTTTGCGACAATGGGGTCGTCGGAGGTGTATACGAGTACGGTAAAACCTTCTTTTACCAAAACCGTCGTTGCTTTTAGTGTTTCAATAGGGTCAGGCAATAGTGTTTTCTCATCGCCTAGCACTTCCAGTTTGACCATGTCAGACATGCCGGTTTCCCGTGCAAGGCGCGCTACCCGAATGGCCTCGTCGGCGGAATAACATCCCGCCGTATTGGGCAGGATTTTATATTTTTTTGTGTCTATATAATCCAACAGGGATTCAGAATCGTTTATTTTCACCCTTCTGACAGCAACGGTGACCACTTCTGTACCGCTGGCCTCCAAAGCTTCTGTCATTAATTTCATTGAGGGATATTTCCCTGTACCAACAAAAAGTCGGGAAGTAAATTCATACTTCCCGATCTTTAGTTTTTCGTCTTCTATTTTCTTTTCGATTCTATCCGCCACCAACAAAAGTTACTACCTCCAATACATCCGCATCCTTAAGCATACGATTAGAAAGTTCCTTCCTGGGAACAATCTGTAAATTCAATTCTACCGCCGCACGGTTCTTGTCAATTTTATATAATTCAAGCAATTTTTCTGCGGTCGTTCCTTCCGGGCATTCCTTCTGTTCGCCATTTAAAATGATATTCATTCCATTTCAGATGTAGTTTTTCACTAATTTAAACATTTCGTAGGGACAGGTTTGAAACCTGCCCCTTATACGCGGATAATTTACTATTTACAACAGCTCATTGTAACTGCGGGTTTTTTTGACCGTACGTATTCGTCAATTGACTTAGCAGCCTTTTTTCCTGCGCCCATAGCCAGAATGACGGTTGCAGCGCCGGTCACAATGTCACCACCGGCAAAGACACCTTCCTTGTTGGTTTTACAGGTCTCTAAATCTGCCACAATATTGCCCCACTTATTCACCTGCAAGTCAGGAGTTGTGGATGGGATTAGTGGATTAGGACCGTTACCGATGGACATAATTACGCATTCCACATTGAGCACGAATTCTGAGCCTTTTACCGGAATAGGGCGTCTTCTCCCGGACTCGTCAGGTTCACCCAACTCCATCTTTACGCACTCAAGTCCGCTGACCCAGCCCTTTTCGTCGCCTAAAATCTTTATGGGATTGGTCAGGAATTTAAACTGCAACCCCTCTTCTTCGCCGTGGTGGATTTCGTCAACCCTGGCGGGCATTTCATCTCTTGAACGACGATAAACAACGTACACGTTCTCAGCGCCCAAACGCAGTGCGGTTCTTGCCGAATCCATGGCGACGTTTCCGGCGCCAATCACCGCCACATTCTTCCGCATTGCTATTGGCGTTGCATATTTTGAGTTGTAAGCCTTCATCAGATTGACCCGTGTGAGGTATTCGTTTGCTGAATATACGCCATTCAGGTTTTCTCCGGGGATTGCCATAAACATGGGCAATCCTGCGCCAGTACCGACAAAAACAGCGTCAAAGCCGTTTTGTAATAATTCATCGACTGTTTGTGATTTTCCGACGACTGCGTTGACTTCGATCTTTACTCCCAATTTCCGGAGATATTCTACCTCTGATTCCACAATGGCCTTTGGTAACCTGAATTCGGGAATTCCATAGACCAGCACACCGCCAGCTTTGTGCAGCGCTTCGAATATGGTGACGTCATGCCCCATCTTTATAAGCTCTCCCGCACAGGCAAGCCCGGCTGGGCCTCCCCCGACGATTGCTACCTTGTAACCTGTCTTTGGAGGCGGCTTTGGTACGGTTACTGCGTTGTGGGTTCGTTCATAGTCTGCGACAAAGCGTTCCAGGTTTCCTATTGCCACAGGTTTGAATTTTTTACCAACGATACAGACTTTTTCGCATTGATCTTCCTGCGGGCATACCCGGCCACAAACGGCAGGCAGGGCATTTCTCTCTTTAATCTTACGCGCCGCTCCAACGAAATCTCCCTCTGCAATCAGTTTGATAAATCCTGGAATGTCGATACTGACAGGACAGCCCTCACAACAAAGAGGTTTCTTGCATTGTAAGCAGCGTAAAGCCTCCTGGCGTGCCATTTCCGGTGTATATCCATACGGCACCTCCTCGAAATTCCTTATTCTGTTGGTAGGGGGCTGCTCCGGCATCTTTTGCCGTGGGATAGCGCCCATTTTCTTTGCGCCTGGCTTTTCAGCGCCTGTTGCGACGCCGGAAAGACCCTCAGCCAATTGGTCGACAACTGCATGTCCTTCTGCTGCATGCATGGAAACCGCTGGTTTATGTACGGTACCCACACGGTCTTCAGGCGGCTTCCAGCAGGAACTGTCTTTTCCTACGCTTTGTAAACTCGCATCTTTGCCGTTGCCTGCGTATGTTTTCAAGCGTTGCACCAGATTGTCATAGTCAACCAGATGACCGTCAAACTCGGGGCCATCTACACAAACAAACTTAGGTTTATTATCTATCGAGACCCTGCAGCCTCCGCACATGCCCGTTCCATCCACCATGATCGGGTTGAGGCTCACGATCGTCTTTAAATTATAGGGCTTTGTAAGCCTGCTGACCGCAGCCATCAACGGGACAGGCCCTACTGCAAATACGATATCAATTTTTTTCCCTTTGTTAATCAAGTCCTGTAATATCTGTGTAGGAAATCCCTTTGTGCCCTTGGAACCGTCGTCTGTGGCAATCATAAACTCGCTGCTGCATGCCGCCATCTCTTTTTCGCAAATCAGGAGGTCTTTGTTCCTCCCGCTGATAATTGATATTACATGGTTGCCTGCCGCATGAAGCGCCTGGGCAATCGGCATTACAAGCGCTATCCCCAGACCGCCGCCAATGCAAACGGCAGTTCCGTAATTTTCGATGTGAGTAGGATGTCCTAACGGCCCCACTACATCTAGAATATAGTCACCGGCATTTAAGCCGGATAACTGGCGTGTCGTATCTCCGACGACCTGGAAAATGATAGTAATGGTTCCCTGTTTCGCATCGGAACCAGCTATTGTTAAGGGTATTCTTTCACCAAGCTCGTCTATACGTAACATAACGAATTGTCCGGGTTTCCTTTTGCCGGCAATCTTAGGTGCGTCAATCTTCATTAAAAAAGTAGATTCTGCAATCTTTGACTTTTCAATAATTTTAAACATATCTCCCCCACCCCTTATTGAAACATTATTACAGTAATTTAAGTATACAGATAAAACATAAAAAAGCTAATTTAGCAAATTAATGGTAACTTATCTACAAAAAAAATGCAAGGGAAAAGAAGGTTTGACAAAGCGCTTTACTCTCCTTATAATTCAATACTTTCCGGTTTTATTTGATTTTATTAGGTGGAGGTGTTTTCAAGTGAAAGATATTGCCACAAAGGCGCTGATTAACGATATTCATAGCGTTATGAAAAAGTATGACCGTTTTCTCATTACCACGCATGTGCGGGCTGATGGGGACGGTATTGGCTCTGAAGTGGCATTATATTACGTGCTCAGGGGGATGGGGAAGTCGGTCAGCATTGTCAACGATTCTCCGATTCCACAGATTTATAAGTTTATTGTTCCGAGCACGGGGATATACATCCATCCGGAACTTCCCAAAGACCATGCAGAGGTTGTTTTTACCCTGGATTGTCCTACCCTGGATCGTCTTGGCAAGGTACAGGGAATCGTCCCAAAAGATGCCCTGATAATAAACATAGACCACCATATCTCCAACGAACATTTCGGTAAGATTAACTGGGTGTCAGAGGAAATGTGTGCCACAGGGGAAATCGTCCTGCACTTGCTGAAAGAAGGGAATGTAGAAATTACCCCTGACATAGCGACCGCTTTGTATGTGGCTATCGTGACAGACACGGGACGGTTTACGCATTCCAATACAACGCCAGAGGCGCTCAGGATGGCCGCATTCCTGATAGAACGCGGCGCGCAGCATACCGAGATTTCAAAGCAGGTGTATAATACCAACCCTTACAATTTGGTCAATTTGAATGCCCTTGCGCTCAATACCGTCAATCTTCACGCAGGGAATAGAATTGCCACCATCTGGCTAACCAGGGAGATGTTGGTGAAAACAGGCATTAATCCCATCGATACGCAGGAATTTGCAGACATTCCGATATCAATTGACGGCGTCACTGTCGGCGTGCTGCTCAGGGAAATGACCGAACCCAACTGGATAAAGGTGAGCTTGCGGAGCCGAAATGGCTTTAATGTAAATACTATTGCCGGGAAGTTTGGGGGAGGCGGCCACAAGTATGCGGCCGGTTGCGAAATACAGGGAACCATTACAGAAGTACAACGGCTCATCCTTGAAGAGCTGGAGAAGGCATTGTGACAAATTCGAAATTCAAATATCGAAATCCGAAACAAATTCCGATTTTTGCAGCACAGTTTGTACAGCGCAGCACAGCCGCAACCAAAGATAACCGCCCCTCTTTCCCCTCCTTTGCAAGGAGGGGATGAAGGGGAGGTAAAAACTTACAAAAAAAGAAGTTTTTGGAGAGTAATACTTTAGTGGCTTAGTGTCTTCGTGGCATGGAGTTGATTTGTATGCACATGGATGAAATAAAAGGAGAATTGGCATCCATCATAAGTGCCGTAAAAGCCAGGATCGACCTTGAAAAGAGGTTCGGTGTTGATACCGTTACCCTTACAAAATCAGATGTAGGGGCGAACGGCTGTCCGCCAGGTAAAGCAGTAAAAACATCCGGAGATCGAACATCCATGAGTGAAAAAGAGAAAAAAATAAAATTGTTGGAAGATATAAAAAACGAGATGCTTGCCTGTCACAAATGCACCTTAGGCAAGACCCGAACCAATCTTGTCTTCGGCGTCGGCGACCCTATGGCAAGTCTCATGTTTGTGGGAGAAGCGCCTGGACGGGACGAAGACCTTCAAGGCGAACCCTTCGTCGGTCGGGCTGGTCAATTACTCACAAAGATCATAGAGGCTATCGGTTTGAAGCGCAGTGATGTGTATATTGCCAACGTCTTGAAGTGCCGACCGCCGGAAAACCGTAATCCCCTTCCGGAAGAAATCGTCCTCTGCATGCCATATCTCATCAAACAGATAGAGATAATTCAACCAAAGGTCTTATGCGCATTAGGCACCTTTGCCGCACAAACCCTGCTCAATACGAAGGCTCCCGTTGGCACGTTGCGGGGCAAATTCCACGAATACGAAGGGACACCCATGATGGTCACCTACCATCCCGCCTATCTCCTGAGAAACCCCAACGACAAGGCCAAGGTCTGGGATGACATGAAAAAGGTGCGGGATTTTTTGGGTGAATTATCTGGCAAAGACTCAAAAATTTAAGTCCATAGATGTTGACTTGCATATTCAAAAGGTCTAAAATATCGCCAAGCCGCACCTTTCTTAGATTTAATCCTTTTCATTTTTTGTTTGAAAGGTAGCTAAAATGGGAATTTCATCTATAGAAGAAGTTGTTCAGTATTTAAATAAGAACAGGACATACTTGCATGACAGGTTCGGTATAACCAGTATTGGTATTTTTGGAAGCTTTGTGCGTAGAAAGCAAACTCCTTATAGTGACATTGATATAGTTATAGAGATGGAAAAAGACAAAAAAAATATCCATATTTTTTTACAACTCAAGAGGTTTATAGAGAAAGAGATTGGAAGAAAGGTAGATATTGGATTTGAACATTCTTTGAAGCCAGCAATCAAAGAGAAAATTAAAGATCATATCATTTATGTCTGAAAGAAACATTCGTCTTTATCTAATGGATATAATAGATTCTGGCAACGCCATCATGGAATATGTTAAAGGTATGTCTTTTGATGATTTTTGTAATGACAGGAAAACGTATTCGGCGGTAGTAAGAGAGTTTGAGAACGATTTTGATAAGGAAGTAAAGAAGGCAGTGGGAAGCAAGAAGAGAAATTAATGCAGGATGCCGAAATAGATTTTAAGGAGGTGAAAAATGAGCCAATCACCATTTGAAATGCGGTTTGACCCCCAAACAATCAAGCACCTGGGATTACGAATGTACTCCACGCTTGCACCTGCATTAGCTGAAATTATTTCTAATTCCTATGATGCCGATGCAACAAATGTTATCGTTACTTTAATTGAGAAAAATGGAGACCCCAAAGAAATAAAGGTTGAAGATGATGGTATTGGGCTATCATATGATGAAATATGCAGTAAATTTCTTGTTATTGGTCGCAATAGACGAAATGAAGAAGGCGATATGCCTTCTGATAAATATAAGCGTTTTCCTATCGGAAAGAAAGGATTGGGAAAACTTGCCCTTTTTGGATTAGCAAAAACCATTACTGTATTAACTAGACAAGCCGGAAAGCTAAATGAATTTGTGTTGGATTGGGATGATCTAATGGCTGCAAAAGGAAGTTATCGCCCTAGAGCTGTAAATATCGATATAGACACAGTAGATTCAGATGGCACTGTTATTACGATGACAGGTTTAAAAAGAAAAACGCCGTTTGATTTTACAGGTCTATCTGATAGCTTATCCCGAATATTCATATTTGATGAAAACTTTAATTTGTTGATTCAATCACCATCAGGAGACAGAATTTCAATAGACAATAAAAGAAAATACAATCTGATTACTAAAGAATTTGAGTGGGCACTCGACTCCACCCTCCTAGTTCCGACCAAATCTGAATATTATGGAAAAATTGTCGGACAACTATTGACTTCCGAAAAACCCATAACGCCTTCTTCTGGACTTAGAGGGGTAACTCTTTTTTCAAGGGGAAAACTTGTTAATGCCCCGGAATTTTTTTCAAATAGCACATCAAGTCACTTTTACCAATATCTTACAGGTTGGATAAGTGTAGATTTTATAGACCTATTAGATGAAGATGTTATTTCAACAAATCGACAATCAATTGATTGGGAACACCCGGAAATGGAAAAACTTAGAAACTTTCTTTCAGGCGTAGTTTCACAAATTAATGCCGATTGGCGTAAAAAAAGAAAAGAAAAAAAGAGTAGTGACTTAAAGGAAAAAACGGGTATTGATGCCGAAACGTGGGTTAATACTCTTCCGGATGATGTTAAAGAAAATACTAAGCAAATTATCGAGACATTGGGCGGTGAGGATGCTCTCGAAAAATATACACCTGTAATTAAAGCATTGCATGAAATTATCCCAGAATACCCTCTTTTGCATTGGAGGCATTTACATAAGGATGTACAATCAGCATCGAAGCAATATTATATTGACAAAAACTATTATACGGCCCTTCTTGAAGCTACTAAAAAGTATGTAAATGAAACCAAGCGGAAGTCAGATGTATTTGATAAAGCAGAAAAAGATTTAATGGGGCATGTGTTTAGTATTCAGAATAAAATATTGGATGTGGTTGATAATTACAAGCAGCAAGATGGGACTGAGTTCACTAACAACACTAAACAGAATATTCAAGAGGGACAACAATACTTGTCACAGGGTCTTATTGTTGGTGGTAGGCACCCAGTATCTCATGAAGAAATAGAGGAATTGAAAACATCTGACTTGTTTTCAGAAAAAGATTGTTTAGATTTGCTTAGCTTATTGTCGCATTTATTTAAAAGGCTTGATAATTCAACAAAGAAGAGATGATGAATAAAGAAATTTTAAATGCAGTTGATTTATTCTCTGGCTGCGGCGGCCTGTCCGAAGGCATGGTGCGGGCCGGATTTAAAGCAAAAGTGGCTATTGAGCTTGACAAATATGCTGTTCTTGCATATCGGATGAATCATCCGGAAACAAAAGTCATTGAAAATGACATTCGTCAGGTTCCCGCCGATGAAATAACATCGGTATTAAATGGTGAGCAACTTCATTTGTTGGCTGGATGTCCACCATGCCAAGGTTTTTCCTCCGTAAGACGGTTGAACAGGAGACAAAATGTCCGTGATAACAGGAATGCTCTTGTTTTGGAATATCTGAGGCTCGTAAAGGAACTGAAGCCTCTTACCGTCATGATGGAAAATGTTCCGGGGCTAATCAATTATTATTTATTTAAGGATGTTGTAAAAGAACTTGATTTGCTCGGTTATCGCCCGAAAGTAAAAATTGTCAATGTAAAAGATTACGGTGTGCCTCAAAATAGAAGGCGTTTGATAATGGTCGGCTCTTTACTGGATGAAATTGATATTGCCGAAGGCACTGAAAAAAAGGTCACGGTAAAGCAAGCTATCGGTAAACTGGAATCGGTAGACACGACAAAAGACCCTCTGCATAAAATTACAACGAAGCACACGCCGGAAGTGATGGAAAGGATACGGCGGACACCGAAAAACGGCGGAAGTTGGAAAGACTTGCCGGAAAATTACATCTTGAAGTGCCATAAAAAAGGAAATATCGGATTTAACGACATATACGGTCGTTTGCGTTGGGATGATTATTCTACGACCATAACCGGCGGTTGCCTGAATCCTTCCAAGGGCAGGTTCTTACATCCGGAAGAAGACAGAGTTATTACGGCACGAGAAGCGGCTTTATTGCAGTCATTTCCGAGACGATATAAATTTCCACCGGGTATTCCAAAAACTTCTTTGGCTTTGTTAATCGGGAATGCACTTCCTCCTAAGTTCAGTTATATTCAGTCGGCAAACATTAGGAAGCATTTGGATAAAAATCTTGGCTGACATATTTTCAAAAAGCAAAAGAAGTGCTATAATGGCGAAGATTCGGGGCAAAGAAACGGGTCCCGAAGTTATGGTTGGAAAATTTCTATTTTCAAAAGGTTTCCGCTTCCGGAAAAATGTAAAAAAACTGTATGGAACACCCGATATTGTTTTGACCAAATACAAGACCGTTATTTTCATTCACGGTTGCTTTTGGCATCGGCATAAAGGTTGTAAAAAGGCACAATTGCCGGAGACGAGATATGAGTTTTGGAAAAAGAAAATAAATGGAAATGTTGAACGTGATAAAAAGAATGTACGAAAGTTAAGGGAAGCCGGATGGAAGGTAATCGTGCTCTGGCAATGTCGGTTGGGGAAAAAACAATCGGAGAAATGGCAAAATTCATTAATTGAAAAATTAATGTTAACCGTCAGTTAAGGGAAAAGCGAAGGAGCAAACCTTCATTTATCAATTACCAAAATCCTTTTATGTTTACGCATCGCCTACCACTTATTTCTGTTAGTTGTGATATAACAAGGAATATTTGTCCGGTTTTACCAGAAAATAGAAATGGATACTTGGGTTGCTCTTATTGATAGTGTATTATCCATGCATGTAGATTTGCATAGTCCACATTTTCATATTGCGAAGGCACTTTAACCTCATATGACATACCGGAAATTTATTGACAACATCATATTGTCAATACATACTAATACATACAATAATGCATGTTTAATAGGAGGTAAATTCATGAGAACAACAATAAACATAGAAGATGAATTGCTTGATAAGGCATCGAAGTTGACCGGCATTAAGGAGAAAACGTCACTGGTTAGGCACGGTCTTGAAGCCCTTATCCCTGTGGAGAGCGCCAGGAGACTTGCTAAGCTGGGGAGCACTGAAAAGAAATTAGAGATGATACCCCGCAGAAGAGCGACAAGAAACTCAATGAGATTTCTTCAAAACTGGGAATAGGCTATTGAATCGTGCTTGTAATAAAATGTTTTATCGTTTTTGCACCTTTATTTTTCGAACATTGGCACAGACGTGGTCTGCGGCGTGCCGCCTATGGCGTACAGATGGGTGTCGTTTGAGCCGATGTAAACAGTGCCATCGGGTCCGATGGCCGGGGATGATTCGATTTCGCCCTTGGTTTGAAATGACCACTTTAGGCTGCCGTCTGCATTGATGGCATAAAGTTTTCCGTCACTTGAACCGATGTAAACGGTTCCTTCTGAGTCTATGGCGGGGGACGATTCCACCCAGGTGTTCGTTTTGAAACGCCATTTGAGTTTGCAATCAGGGTTAATGGCATATACAAAGCCGTTATAAGAACCAAAAATAATCGTTCCATCCTTTACGATAGCGGGGGTACCGTGAACTGCCTTTCCGGTATTTACATACCATTTGACATTTCCGTCTGGTTTTATCGCGACAATCCTGCCGCTGTCTGTGCCCACATATACGGTTCCATCGGAACCGATTGAAGGAGAAGAAAAGGACGGATATACACCCGTGCCGACCCTCTTTACCCACTTTTCAATACCATCGGGAGATAATGCATGCATAGCCCCGCTTGTCTCGTAAAGATATACGGTGCCGTCAGTCCACAGCGTTGGTGATGCCGCTACATTGCTTTTCGCGGTAAATTTCCATTTTAATTTGCCATCGAGTGTAAGGACGTAAAGGGTATTGTCGTCAGACCCAAAGTAAAGGGTGTCTGCCGTAACTGCCGCAGAAGAAAGGATGATGCCGTTGGCTGCGAATGTCCATTTGGGTTTCCCCTCAGGAGTAATTGCGTACATTTTTTTGTCTCTTGAGCCGACATAGATTGTTCCATCATCTCCGATAGCAGGTGATGCGGTTATTTCACTGCCTACCTGAAAAGCCCATTTTGTAGTGCCATCCGGGTTGATAGCATACAGTCTGCCGTCGATAGAACCTACGTAAATGGTACCGTCCGACCCAACAGAAGGAGAAGAAGTGATACGAGTGTCTATCTTAAATGCCCATTTTAAATTATTGGTTTGCGGTCCTTTGTAAGTGCTTTGGCCTGTATGCTGAATATCTCCGCGAAACATCTGCCAGGGGATTTTTGGTGTTTCTGCCTGAACGGAATTGAGTTTAGAGAGCACCAATATAATAAAGAAAATTGTAATTAAGCAGTTGGTTTTGTATGGATTATTTTTCATGTTCTTTGACGGCTTAAAGGATTGTATCTGATTTTATCGTCCAGTAAATACTCAAGTGAATGAAAGAAGTGTTTGGCAGAAACCATATTTGCAAAATTATAATAAGATAGACAATTGATGTCAATTAAAGAATAATTCAAAAGTTGCTATCTGGCAGACAGGGATAAAGAAAATATGCTTTATTTAAGATGAATATGGCAATATAATCTCTGATAAAAGGCCTGGAAAATTTTGGAGCATTTCTGGAAATGGTTAAAGAAATTGGCAGGATAAAAGGTTTTGTTGGTTTTTTTAAAAGTATCAAGGTCAAACTCATTTGCTACTTTATACTCATGACGACACTTCCTATCCTCGTTGTAAGCAGTACGGCGTATAACAGCGGAAAGAAGGCATTAAACGAAAGGGTGGTTGAGAAGCTTACTTCTATTGCGGATTTAAAGAAAACGCAGCTTAGCACATGGTTGCAGGAGCGGATTGTTGATATTGGCATTCTTTCGACAAATAAATCCTTAGAAGTATCTTTTTCGAACTTGCTTTACCTGAGGAAGGCGTTCCATACGATCGGAAGAATGAAAGAATCGGAGATCGGCAGGGTTTATTATAAAAGGCTTTCGGAATATTTGGGCGAACTCAAGGGAAAATTTACCTATTGTGATGAGATATCTATTTTGGATGTAGAAAATGGTGAAATCGTAATATCTACCAATGAATTAAATATAGGGTTAGTAGATTTTGATTACAAGTATTACCTCAATGTTTTGGAAAATCAGGGAATTCCCTTCAAAGACGTTCATTATTCGGATTATACAAAACGAATTGGGATGACCATCTTCGGTACGATGAAAAGGACAGACCCGATTACTATGGAGGAAACAGAGGTCGTTAATGGTATCGTACTTATTCGCGTGAATACAAAAGATTCTATTGAACAATTGATTCAGGACTGGCCGAACAGAGGAGAAACAGGCGAGACATTATTGGTGCGGCGGGAGGGAGATAAGTTGATATTCCTTAACAACACGCGGCATATTCCGGATACAGCGTTAAAAATGAGTATTGCAGCGAAGTCGCTTGTGCCGGAATCTTTTATGTTGGATGCGATGGAAGAGGGAATTTTAAAGGCCTTTGACTATAGGGGCGTAGACGTCCTCCTGGCCTTTCGGTACATACCACAGTTGAAATGGGGTTTGATTGTAAAACAGGATACATCCGAGGCGTTCATGCCGATCATGGAATTAAAAAATCAGGTTATTACCCTCGCTATCGTGAGTGTAGTGATTATTGTAATTATCGTTTTCGTCCTTGCGCACGGGATTACACATCCCATCCTTCAGTTGGTTCAGGGGGCTAATGCTGTTGGGAAAGGGATCCTCGGACATCGGATTTTAATTAAATCGCGGGATGAGGTAGGCATCCTTGCATCTGAGTTTAACAGGATGGCTGAAAAGCTGGAAGAATCTTATGCAGGGCTTGAACAGAAGATCCGCCAGAGAACCGCACAACTGAGGGAATCCGAAGAAAAATACAGAGAATCTATCAATCTTGCGAATGACGCCATTTTTACGCTCGATGCCGATTCGGCGCAGATCGTGGATTCGAATAAAAAAGCCGAAGAAATAACAGGATATTCAAGACATGAATTAAGTAAAAAAAAGATATGGGAAATTGTTCCGGAATACGATCGCGACAGGACAAAACAATTATGGACAACGATAAGCGAGGCGGGGTCCGGGATGCTGGATAATATCGATTATCAGCATACGGATGGAAGACTCATCCCGACCAGTATTAGTGCAAGCGTGATAGAACATGGTAAAAAGAAGACAATTCAGTGGATTTGCAGGGATATTACCGAGAGGAAGCGAATGGAATTGCAGTTGATTCAGGCCGAACGTTTGGCTGCTGTTGGAGAATTGGCCGCTGGTGTTGCTCATGAGGTAAATAACCCTCTGGGAGGATTGCAGAATTTTGTAAAAATGATGAAGAAAGAACCCGGAAATATATCACAAAATCTGGAGTTTCTCGAGTTGATGTCCGAGGGGTTGAAACGGATCGAGGTAATTATCAAACAGTTGATGGCGTTCTCCCGTCCGTATTCTACGCATATGGCCAACCATAGTCTGAACGAGATTGTTGAAAGTTCCTTGCGGTTTGTAGACCACAGGATAAAGGAACAGAGCACCCGTTTGGAGAAGGTTTTATCGCCCGAATTGCCTGAAATTTACGGAGATGCTGACAATATTTCGCAGGTTATCATCAATATTATTGTAAATGCACTGGATAGTATGTCAACTGGCGGCAGCCTTATAATAAAGACCGGTTATTGTGATCATCAACCATCGAACATACAAGTGACGATTACGGATTCGGGAACCGGGATCAGAGAAGAAATTCTCAATAAAATATTTAATCCTTTTTTTACCACAAAGGAGATGGGAAGCGGATTAGGGCTTGCAATCAGCAAGAGGATTATGGACGATCATAATGGAAACATACTGGTTGAAAGTAAGGTGGGTGAAGGGACGACATTTTTTGTGTGCCTGCCTGTGAGGAAAGTGGCAGTCCTGACATAACGGGAAATATTGAGGAGTGATTTATGAGTGGTAAGGTGCTAATAGTAGATGATGAAAAACTCATGAGGATATCATTGGAAAGCCAATTGAAAAAGGAAGGTTACAATGTAAAGTCAGTGGATAATGCCATTGACGGTTTAAAAATGGTGAAATCCGAAGAGTACGACGTTGTGGTAACCGATCTGAGACTTTCCGGCATGAGTGGAATGGATTTTCTCAAAGAGATTAAAAAACATAATCAGGAAATTATAGTCGTCATCATGACGGCTTACGGGACGCTTGAAAGCGCCGTATCGGCTATCAAAGAAGGGGCATATGATTATATAGCAAAACCATTTTCCACAGACGAGCTGATTATCAAACTTCAGAGAGCGCTATACTACAAAAATACGACTGCTGAAGTAAATCGTCTGAGAAAAGAGATACAATCTGAGTTTGAGTTCAGCAATATTATTGGAAATAGTGAAGCCATGAAAAGGGTGCTTGAGACTGTAAAGAGCGTTTCTGAAAGAGACGCAACCGTCCTGATAAGAGGGGAAAGCGGAACGGGCAAAGAAAAAATAGCGGGCGCCATTCATTACCATAGTATGAGGAGAAATGGTCCGTTTATCAGGGTAAGTTGTGCTGCTTTAAACAGGGAGATATTGGAAAGCGAACTCTTTGGGCATGAAAAAGGCGCTTTTACAGGAGCAGTTAAAACCAGGCGTGGAAGGTTTGAACTGGCAAACGGCGGCTCGATTTTTCTGGATGACGTGGACGATATCCCATTGGATATGCAGGTCAAGCTCCTGCGGGTGCTTCAGGAGAGGACGTTTGAAAGGGTTGGAGGCGAGGAAACGCTGGGTGTTGATGTTAGGGTTATTTGTGCAACGAAGAAAGACCTTTTGGAACACGTAAAAGAGGGATATTTCAGAGAGGATTTGTTCTACCGGTTGAATGTGGTGCCAATTAATATTCCACCACTGCGGGAACGGAAGGAAGATATTCCGCTCTTAATCAACTATTTTTTAAAGAAGTTTGTATCTCAATACGAGGATGCATTGCCGGATGTTTCTCAGGAAGTGATAGATGTTCTGCTGGTTTATAATTGGCCTGGAAATGTGAGAGAGCTTGAAAATGTTATTGAACACGCAGTTGCGTTTTCTAAATCAAAAGGTATTTCGATAGAAACGCTTCCGGAATATTTGAAGAGGGTTGATATACGCACGGATTTATTATCGATGGATTTATCCAATAAACAAGAAATAAATTTGCAAGACGCACTTACAGAAGTTGAAAAGAAACTCATCCAGTGGGCGCATCAAAAAACTAACGGTAATCAGGTAAAAATGGCGGAGATATTAGGCATTCCAAGAACAACACTACGAAATAGATTGATTAAATTACAACTATTCGAAAAAGTGTTGTCGTGATGGCGTGACTGCAATAGGACATTCCATGACCATAAATAGTCATATCTCTTATAGCGTTTATTATTAGACAGATAGAACTACTACTCCAACAGAATCCATTCCAAAATGACCATTTGTAGTCTTTTGTTTCCAATGAAGCTGTAGATTTAATTTATAAACAATATCAGTGTCTATAAGTAGTTACACGTCATATTTTAAAAATGCAATACAATGGTACAATTATTGCTCTCTTGCTGAATCCGCTTACGATTAGTTTGATTCTAATTTTATATGCGTATGGTATATTCAAAACAATAATTTTAGTTACGAAAGGAGGTGGATGCCAAATTTTAGATCATTAAATTGTACAGGGTTGTTTAAGATGTATATTTTAAAGTAGTTGAAGAAGTGTAGTATTAATAAAGATTGAGGTATATATTCCTATAAGACATTAGGAGGTAAAGGAGAAGCGATGAAAGGGAAGGGATTGATAGGTGCGTTGGTGGTAGGGGTGTCGTTGGTAGTAGGGGGGGTAGCGAGCGCTGGATTTATTCAGGGCACGCATGTAAAGACGGACATGCCAGGGCCGTTTTTCATAACGACGTCTCCGGACGGAGGTATGTTGTATATATGTAATCAGTCGGGGCACAGTGTAACGTTTGTGGATGCCCGGACGCAGAAGGTAGTAGGTGAGGTAGCGGTAGGGGTGCAGCCTGAGGCAGCGGCGCCGACGCCTGACAATGCATTTTTGTTTGTATGCAATGCAGAGAGTGACAGCGTATCGGTAATTGACATAGCCAGGAAGCAGGTAGTGAAGGAGATAAAGGTAGGGGACTGGCCGAGCGGGATAAAGATTACGAAGGATGGCAAGACGGCCTATGTAGCGTGTTCAGGCAACATGTGGAACACGGTAGACGTGATAGACACTGGCAAGATGGAGAAGGTCAGGTCAATATTTACGAGTGATTATGGTCCAAGGACATTGGACATATCGCCGGACGGCAAGACGCTGGCAGTGATTAACGACACGGTTGGTTCTATCAACAGGAGTGTCAACTTTATTGATATAGCCAGCAGCAGGGTAACGGAGAAGAGGGTAATCAGGGAGAGTTCCAATTTGAGGGATGTTGTATATACGCCTGATGGGCAGTATGTAGTGGTGACGTATGAAACTCCCAAGAACTGGTTGCCGGTGTGTGAGGCAGAGAACGGGCAGGTATTTACGAACAACGTAGCAGTGTTGGAGACGAAGGCTGGTGGCAAGGTAGCAAGGTTGCCATTGGACGAGCTCAACAACTACGATGGAAATCCATATGGGTTAGCGATGGATCCCAAGGGCAGGTATTTGTATATTGGGGTAAGGGGTATGCATCGTGTGACGATACTGGATATGGGCAAGGTATTGAGCGTAGTAAGGGGTAACTCACAGGCGGAATTGGATTATCTCAGGGATGATCTGGGATTTGTGAGGGATTATCTGGTGGCCAGGGTAACAACGGGACTTGGGCCAAGCTCAGTATGTTTATCGCCGGATGGAAAGATTTGCTATGCAGCCAACTATTTTTCCAACAACGTGACAGTAATCAGGACGCCAGTGGATTAATGGTTAAAAGGGATAGTAATTAGGTATTCATGATATGGATTATAAGGAGGAGAAAAATAAGATGAAGAGTGGAATGATGAAGATCGGTATAGTAGCTGCTCTGGGTATAGCCGGGGTGGTGGCGACTGGTCAGTTGATGGCAGGGACACCGCAGGTAGTGGCGACGATTCAGACGGGTCCGGAGTGGGAGCCGCTTCCAAGGTCTGAGCCATTGACGGTGCCAGAGGTACATTACAGGGTAAAACACTCACCATACAAGAGTGAGTTGGTGAGATATGGACAGTTCCAGTTTAACGACGCATCCTGGGGGTTGCAGGGTGAGTATGCATGCGCCAGTTGTCATTACGAGAGGGGCCAGACGACAGGGTTGATCTGGGATCTCGGAGACGAAGGA
>JACPHJ010000124.1 GCA_016188675.1 Planctomycetota bacterium | reverse complement strand
GTATTGCCCCCGGCCCCTCTTTTTAGAGGGGAGAGCAAAAGTCCCCTCTAAAAAGAGGGGATTTAGGGGTGTGTTTTGAGTCTACATAAGTTTTGCCATTATGCGGTGCGGCAAGCCCTTGTTTATACTGAGTTTTTTCAAAATACTAAATTGTTACAAACTTAGACAAATTCAATATGTTATAAATTATATTCATGTCCATATTCCTGCGAACGATATCGGCTAATTCATTGTATCTGCGGTCTTTTATATTTTGAGAATTTACATGATATCCATTCGATGCATACAGCCCCTTTTTCAACCTGAGATAATCGATAAGCTTTGACCGAAACTCATCATTATCAAAGATACCGTGGATATACGTGCCTATCACATTGCCATTCGCAGAAACACAGCCGTCCAATATTTCGACCGTTTCTCCTGCCCGTTCTGTAATCCTTGCAAATGGCCTTACAGATTTATTGCCGTTGTACGTTGTCTCACCCATATGTATTTCATAGCCCGCAAGTTCACCATCTACAGGAAACAAATTCTTATGTTCGAGCATACGCGCCTTTACCTGATAGGTCTGCTTTTCTCTGGCAAAAGTGGTTGTTGTTTCTAGTAAACCCAATCCCTGGATACTGTCTTCTAACGATTCTACATGATAAGGGTCGTTAATCTGCCTTCCCAGCATCTGGTATCCACCACAAATACCAATGATCATTGTCCCCTGTCTTGACCGTTCTATGATTTCTCCAAAAATGCCTCTTTCCCTCAAATACGTCAGGTCACCAATAGTATTTTTTGTGCCAGGGATAATAAGCAAGTCTGGCTCCCCAATACTTTCTGCCCTATCCACAAATCTTACCCTCACATCTTTTTCATAGGTAAACATATTGAAGTCAGTGAAATTTGATATCCGGGGTAGTTTGATTACAACGATATCTATAATGGGCTGAATGCTGAATGCTGAATGCAGAAGGTTGGAGAAAGTTTTTGGGTTCAATCTTAATTTCTCAGAGTCCTGGGATCTCATTTGCTTACCGCCGATGTACTCAAGCGAAACGGAATCTTCGTCATCGATACCAAGGTTATGCATATAAGGAATTACCCCTACAACAGGCTTATTTATGCGGTTTTCGAGCATTTCCAGTCCCGGCTTCAATATGCTTTTATCCCCGCGAAATTTATTAAACACAATGCCTTTTACCTTGTTCCTTTCGCTCGCGGTTAACAACTCTAGCGTTCCAACAATCCATGCAAATGCTCCGCCACGGTCTATGTCCGTTACCAACAACACCGGGGCCGACGCCATCTCCGCCATGCCCATATTGACGATGTCTCCATCCTTTAGATTGATCTCAGCAGGGCTGCCTGCCCCTTCAATAACAATAACGTCAAATTGGCTTTTTAATTTATCGTAGGCATCTTTTATAATGGAAATGAAATCTGACTTCTTCTGATAATACTCTTTAGCAGTCATGTTGCCGATGGGTTTGCCCATGACAATCACCTGTGAACCACAGTCACCGGTGGGTTTAAGGAGTATGGGATTCATCTCCACAACAGGCTCGATACCAGCCGCCTCAGCCTGTGCCACCTGGGCACGTCCGATTTCTTTTCCATCCTTAGTTACAAAGGAATTTAAGGCCATGTTCTGGGCTTTAAAAGGAGCAACCTTGTAGCCGTACTGTTTCAATATGCGGCAGAGGGCACACACGAGAATACTCTTGCCTACATGGGAGCCGGTACCCTGGATCATGATTGATTTATTTGTCATAAGTTTACAGCAACCACAGATTTCGCAGATTACGTGTATCGTCACAATTTATCTCTTTGAAAAATCTATTCATTTCCATGAAATCTACACAAAAGATACTACGTAGCGCGGGCGGTTTATCCCCCGCACAACGCCGACCACAAGGGATTGGCGCTACCTTTTTCAAAGAGCTAAATTGTTACGATTTATTTTTTGCTGGCTTAAATGCACAGCCCCAGCCTCAATATTTCTACCATATGTTTCATTGCTCTGATTGATTACGCTTTTCAATGCATCAATAAGCCGCACATTTTCTTCCCTTGTCCTTACCGCCACGCGGAAATACCTCTCATTCAGCCCGATAAAATTGGAACAGTCACGAATGGCAATTCCATAATCCAGCATTTGCTCACGTAGTAACAGAGAAGTCATGCCGTTCTTATTTATTCTTATAAAGATATAATTCGCCGTAGGTTTGTATGGGAAAATTCCATGAATTCCGGATAATTCATTGAATAAATACAATCGCTCCTTAAACATAAATTCCCTGCTGCTGGAAACGAATCCTTTGTCTTCTATAGCAACCATAGCTGCAAATTGAGCCAGGGCATTGACCGACCAAGGTTCTTTGTATTCCATCAATTTTTTCACTATATCCGGATGGGCAGCAAGATACCCTATTCTTAAACCAGGAAATCCGTAAAATTTTGTAAGCGACCTGACTACTATTAAATTCTGTAGCACACCAGACTCTTGTATAACACTGTATCTTTCCGGCTCATCTACAAAATCTATAAATGCCTCATCAATAACAAACGTTATGTCAGGATGCTGCCTTACCATGCTTAATATAATGTCCTTTTCTACCAATTGTCCTGTAGGGTTGTTGGGATTGCACAAGAAGACCATCTCTACTTTTTTATCGTTAAAATGGTCTTCACGATATGTGAAGCAAAAATCTTCTTCCACCTTCAGCACATTATTAACTACCCCTGCATGGCTGCATTTCAGCGCCTCGGCAAATTCACTAAAAGTGGGTTGGAAAACAATCCCCTTTGTCGGTTTTAGTGCACGAGGGATTAAATAAAACAACTCCGTTGACCCGTTTCCTACAATAATCTCATCGCCAGAACGCCCGATCTTCTGGCTGATACATTTTCTCAGGTTAGTGCAGTCGATATCGGGATAATGCAATATGTGGTCAAAATTTTCAAATATGACCTTTCTGACGTTTTCCGGATATCCAATGGGATTGATACTTGCGCTGAAGTCGAGGATACAGTCATTCCCGTGATTGATAATATGATTTATATGTCCGCCGTGACCTTTAAACATAATCTTTACTTTCCGTACCTATCAAATATTCCCTGACCTTACGAGCAAAACCAAATATGAAATGGATTAAAATTTTAGATTTACGATTTCAGATTTACGATTTTTTCAATTTCAAATCGTAATTTGTAAATCGTAAATTTTGATAAAAATGACTGTTGAAGAACTACATACCGACTTCCGAATGTTTAAGATTAATTGTATTTATGAGAAATTTCCTTGCCTCCCCAACAGTGAGAGGCAAATTATCCATGGTAAGATTATTTTCGTCCCTTAAAATCTGCATTAACTGTGCGATCTGAGGAAGTTCCAAACAGGCATGTTTTATTTCATCGGTATTTGAAAATGCCTCCTCAGGGGTGCCAATCCTGAGTATGCTACCATGATACATAATCGCCAGACGATCCATATAAACAGGAACCAAATCCACCGTATTCGTTGCCATAATAATCGTGATACCATGCGTGGCGTTAAGTTCTTTTAGCAACGTCATGATAGATGTTACTCCGGCGGGGTCAAGACCGCAGGTAGGTTCATCCAGAACAAGTATCTCAGGTTTCATCGCAAGCACTCCTGCAATACAAACCCGCTTCTTTTGCCCAAAACTCAAGGCATCTACGGCCTTGTTTGCATGCGGCGTCATGCCTACCAGCTTCAGCGCCTCATCCACCCTTTGGGTAATTTCATCCTTTGAAAGACCCAGATTCATAGGCCCGAAGGCGACATCTTCCCTCACTGATGGCGCAAATAACTGGTCGTTTGGATCCTGAAACACAATACCCACTCTTTGAAATATCTCTTTGGATGAATATTGAGCCAGTGGTTTTCGCTCCAATACTATTTCTCCTCCTAACGGTTTCAATAAACCATTGAGGTGTTTCAACAGGGTCGTTTTTCCCGAACCGTTTTGCCCGAGTATGGCTAATAATTCGCCCTTTTTGACATCCAGAGAAATCCCGCACAGCGCGTATGTCCCGTCATGGTACTTATATTGGATATTTCTGGCCTGGAGTATTACCATATGTGCACATCCCCTTTATAAATAAGGAGCGACATAATGAAAACTATTGCTGCGAGAGATACATATGCTTTCCTGCTCCAGGGAGGCAGTGTTGCAGTTAAAATCCCGCCGCCTTCATAACCTCTTGCATGCATTGCCTCATGGGTTCGCTCAGCCCGTGCAAAGGAGCGGACAACAAGCATGCCCCCTAATATTCCAAGCGACTGTATCATTTTTTTCCACGAGGTATGACCTAAACGTGTTTTCTGTGCAGTCCACATAGTATCTACTTCATCCAAAAGCAGAAAAATATACCGATACATAATGGCCAGAAGTTCAATAATCGTATCGGATATACGAAACCATCTTAAACCAGCACATAACTGACTTATGGTTGTAGTAAAAGAAAGGAGAATTACCAATGAAATGCCGCCCAGTACCTTGCTACAGGTTTGAAGTCCGTTCCGCAATCCCTCTTCCTTTAAAACGACCTTGTACCCCATGATTGAAAATGAAGTCCATTCCTTATCGCCTTCATGCAGGCCCCTGATTAATAAGATAAAGACAGCAAACGACAGTGGTAATACCATACTCCGGAGCACTACCGTAAAAGGGATTTTTACAGAAGAGAGCAAGGCGAAAGATACAGAGAGAAAAAGCAAAGGGATAAATATATTCTTTGCCAATAAATTTATTGCAAGGAGCAAAACGATATAAACCAGCTTTACCCGTACATCGACCCCTGTTAACCAGTTATTCTGGCGGGCATAGACGTCAGAAAATGTGTGATGTAAAAATCCCATGTGTTTCTATCATGAACTGTTTATAGACTATAAAATACGTGCAGAAGAGACGCAAAATATTGCGTCTCTACAACGCAGTGTCATTTTTTCTCGTAAAAAATCTTACGCGCATTAAAACCCATTACAAAGCCACCAACCACCCCTGCAAAGGTAAACACAAAGAGGAGCAAATCGCCCTGATCGGTATTGATATAAGGGTCACGGGGCGGACGGCCATATTTTGTCGCATATTTTCCTACAATGCTTACGTCAATACCCGTCCATGCCCCCTCTTCATTATTTGTTTGGGTAACAACGGGTATGTCTTTCTTTTCTAAGTGTTCCTCTGCAAATAATAACGGAGAGAACAATACCGGTATTATAAAAACAAAGAATAGATGAAATAATTGTTTACCGCAAAGACACAAAGGGCGCAAAGTAAGACCTGAAAGAGTAAAAATGGAGATAAAATTTCTATGCCTGAACAGGTTTTGTATCATCTTTCATCACCCCCAACGCAAACAAAATACCCGGCCTCCGTTTATAAACGAAGACCAGCACAAATCCCACGACGATGCCTTCAACAATACACAGAATCCCTTGTGAGGTCATCATAAACACCCCAAATATTTCTGCAGTGGCCTTGAAGAACGAGTCACCTTTATTAATTACAAGCAGTCCTAACTCGATGGACGTGCCCAAATAGGTGAATAAATCAGAGATCATCCCTGCGAGAAATCCACACCAGAACAAACTCAGTTTGCATTGCTGCGCTATTTTAAAAGCAAAATAACCTGAAAATGAGCCTAGTATACCCATGGAAAATATATTTCCACCCAGCGTCGTTAAGCCGCCATGTGCAAGAAATAATGCCTGAATGAGTAACGCAATCGCCGCCACCAGTACGCTGACGAAAGGCCCCAGCAATACAGCGCTCATACCCGTGCCACATGGATGCGACGTAGCCATCCCATTCAGGGCAATAACCGGGATGGGAAAACATGAAAATACAAATACAGCCGCTCCCAACATTCCCACCAAAGGCAGATAGCTCGGTACGGTTCTTTTTTTCCGTTTTACGTTATAAATACCAATCCCCACAAAAGGCATTGCGACTGCAAACCACGTGATTACCCACTTTGGAGGTAAAATACCCTCCGTGATATGCATGGCATATACCGCATTCTCTGATGAAAAAAATAACAGGAAAAAAATTATAACGAATACCGTTACTACTCTTGACATTTCTTGCCTTTCTCAAAAACAAAAAAACCCATATCCTCGATTCGGAAGATATGGGTTTTATATTTTAATTGGTAGGGGCAGGTTTCAAACCTGCCCCTACGTGTATTAATATTTAACCTTCACCTTCTTTACCATCGAAGACGTCGTGAAGCAATTACAGGCAGGTCTTCTGGCTTCCGGATCGTCCTACTGATCACCCCTT
>JACPHJ010000123.1 GCA_016188675.1 Planctomycetota bacterium | reverse complement strand
GGATGCTAAATGTGGAGAGCGATATACTAAGCCAGAGGCTTATTGCCACATACCAGCATATACTGGCCGTTGTGTACATGTGAAATACTTTTGAGAAACAAACACCGATTAGATTAATAGCCACAACAATAGAAAATAAATTAAGCGTTTTCTCCGGGTTAAGCAGTTCATTCAGGGTATCGGTATAGAACAACACCGCCCGAACAATCTCAAAAATGGCTACCGAGAGGAATATGACCAGACTTGCAATAAAAATATAGGGGACAACCGCATTGAAGCCGT
Organism: Planctomycetota bacterium; assembly: GCA_016188675.1. Taxonomy (GTDB): domain Bacteria; phylum Planctomycetota; class Brocadiia; order Brocadiales; family Brocadiaceae; genus Wunengus. The sequence goes on along the minus strand of JACPHJ010000123.1, from coordinate 39,851 downwards.
ACCATTGAGTAATGAATGCCATCATTATTGTGGCCGCAGCGGCAGTAAACCATCGGGTGTTCAGCGAATAGGTTGCAATTTTTAGTACACTCATAATTCAAATCTTTAATTTATGCACAGAAACATCATGCATGGGCAGGTTTTAAACCTGCCCATGCGCTTGTAGCCAGAGACTAAACATTTTGATTCAATTGAGGATGATTGAACCATCAAAGGCGGGCACGGAGCACCGCGCCCCTATTGATCCGGTGACTTTGTGGCAATTTTGAAATCCTGTACATTAAATTATCAGTCGCTTAATGCCACCTCTTAACCTTTCTACATTGAAATTAATTAACAAATCCACCCTTTCCCCCATTGCCCTTAAACAGACCAATAGCTGTGATTCATATATTCTTTATAGCATACCCCAAATTAATACCACCTTATATGTAAACGATTGATTACTTGCCATATTATAATTCCCGGAGTGTCGTATGTCAACAATGAGTACACGGATGAACGAAAAGTAACTGTTCATAAAGGTTAATTCTACTGTGGTACTTGACAATAAACTTGTCCTTTATTATTTAAATAATTCAGGTTCAAAAAAAATAAAAAGGCCGGCTTTACAACGCCGGCCTTTTGTGCACTGAGACTTTCTCTAACGCTACCGCTATGGATGAAAGGGGCGCAAGGAAGCCTTTTATGCACTGGGACTTTTACTTACAATTTCCTGTTAGTGTCTTATTTCAGAATGCGTTTCTGCTTTATTGTTTCATCTTCACCTTAATATCCTTAATCTCTTCGGGAATCCCGCCGGCCCGTGGTAACTCACCAGATACTGAACCACCTTTTATAGCTTCCATCTTACCGGCTCCTCTTTCATCCATATGCGTAGCAAACCAATAGAGGAATGTAACGAAGAAGGAACCTCCCACGATATTACCAAGGGTAACAGGAACAAGGTTACAACCAAACATCTTACCCCATGAAATCAATGCTGGGTCATGTGGCAGCAAATTCGCAATCGTCAATATTGTCATATTCGCCACACTGTGTTCCATGCCTGTCGTAACGAAGCAAAACAGAACCCACCAGCACATAATTATCTTGCCCGAATCACTCGTACACCTAAAAGCAGACCATATACCCAGACATACGAGCCAGTTACAAAAAATACCTCTGAAAAACAATTCCCACCATGGCGCATTCATCTTAAAGATAGCCGCCTTGTTCAAAAAGGCATGCCATGGATCAGGGGCGAACACACCGGACATATAAATTAAAAGCGCAAAAATCATGGATCCACCCAGGTTGCCTAAGTATGTCCAAAACCAGCCCAACATTGCATCGCTGAATGATACTGTACCCCGAAAAGTACCTTTTAATATCAGTAAGTTATATCCGGTAAACAACTCGGCTCCGCCAATAACTACCAATATCAAAGCGATTGGGAATACAGCGCCTCCGACTATTTTACCTATACCGGGATTTATCGCTGCGACAGGAGCAGCCGCAATAACCATGAGAAGGACACCAAATCCAATATAAAAACCAGCCATCACAGATAGCGTCAGGAAGCCTGTCAGGCTGTGTTTCATTGCAGTAGCTTTCTTTAAAGATACCGCTGCAATTGTATCTACGTTTCCAGTATATAACATTAATTGTTCTCCTCTAAAATGTTGTGTTGTCTACACTCTTTTAAAGCAACACTAATTACTATGCCCCCTCTTCTAAAACTCAATACAATTACTTATTTTACTTTCATAATTTAATCTATTTAGCGCCCCCCTTTCTATTAATGAATTCATCAGTTTCAACGTACGTAATTTAACAAAATTACGCACGCATATTCATGAATACACTAAAAAGTGCGCATTTCTTACCACCAGTGTGTAGGGTATTCCCTTTTCCCCAGTTTATTGAAGACCACACCAATTAATACCAAAATAAAGGCACCTACGGTAACCGGATTGAAGATATACATATATGCAGCACCTAATCCACCGGTTTGAACGGCTATATATGCTGTTGCACCGGCTGGCGGATGAATTGAATAGGTTACAGTCATAAGTACCAGGGCAAGGGCGACTCCAAGCGCGATAGACCAAACCGTAGCGCCAAAGAAATCATGTACTACTACTCCAATGCACGCTGAAACAAAATGTCCCAAGAGCACATTTCTCGGTTGTGCCAGCGGAGATTTATATGCGCCATAAATCAACACAGAACTGGCGCCGAACGGCCCTAATAGAACTGGAAACTTCCAGAGATAGGCAAGTAATGCGGTAAACCCTATACCCAAAAATGCACCCAGCAAGGAAAGCAATACTTCTCTTGAAGGGATTGCAGGATGTGGAGACTTCGGTAACTTTTTTATAACTGCACCAATCTTGTTAATCTCTCCTATGAATGGCATTTTTTCCCTCTCCCTATTTGAAGATTGCCTAAATGAATCTGCTACATACGCTAAAAAACCTCTTTTATCTTCTTCGATATTCCCATTTACTTCAAATTGGGCGTCTACGACTTTCTTAACTTCTCTTGTATACTTCTTTTTTAAATCCATACGATACTTTACGTGTGCAAACCTCATCAAGTAACCATTCGTTTACTTATCCTTAACTATGCCTTAACAAAATACGTGCCAGCACTGCCTATAAAACAAAATGCTACTCATATATGTATATAAGAGGTATCAAATTAACACACTATGTAAACGATAATTTATTTACCCATATAAACACTGAGGCAATATCCAATCAAGCGCACCTTTTCATTGTGCAAAGGTGGTTTCATGTGTTAAATTTCATTTACAATATTAAATATTATGTAAGCCAACGTTTACTGACTAATATAGCAATCAAGAATATCCAATCAAACAGGCCATTCTTTGTGCAATACCAATATCGTATATCCGACTTCGTTTGCAAGTAAACTATGCAGATATTATGGTTATAAATGCGGGCTTAGTGAGGAGTGAAGATGTGAAAAAAAATGAAGCAATGAAGCATTGAATTGGATTCATAGGCATTTACGGTAGTTTGTTTGACATTTTTAATTGGGCATTCGATGGCTTTTAACTTTGATAGTTTCTTATACATAAGACTGGACAAGGGGCATTTCTTATCACTTTCTCTGCCACACTGCCAATAAACATATGGGCGATACCAGTACGACCGTGAGTACCCATAACTATAAGGTCTACTTCCTTATCCTGGGCTACTTTTAAAATCTCTTCGAAAGGGACACCCACTCTAATCAATATTTCAGCATTTATACGGCATCTCATTTCTACAGGGATATTTTTCCTGAGTTTTTGTTCCATCTTTGTAACTGTTTCCGTATCAAGGTTATGCTCAGTGTCAAACCTAAGCCCTCCATAATCAAATACATTCTCATCATCTACGTACAGAAGATAAAGCATCGCCGAGTCTTTAATTGTCATCTCTATTGCGTATTTAAGCACATTGAAAGAAGAATCTGAATAATCTATGGGACAAAGAATTTTCTTAAAGGAAATCATCCCCGAACCTTATTTTTAAATCGTATATAAATTTCTTTGGTTTTTTCGTCAACGGTGACGTGAAAGTTTTCACAACGACGCCTTTTTTCTCTAACAAAGGATGCTTTCAAAATAGACGGGCATGCAATGGAAGTAAACACGATTACCATGATAACAGAGGAAAATACGACATCATTCAATATACCCATGTCCCTACCTATCCCGGATAAAATTAAGGTACCCTCCAGCTTCATTGCCATTCCTATACCGATAGCCATACGATTTATACCTTTTTCAAGTGGGCAAACACTGCAAAATAGTTTCCCAATAACGGCAGCACCCGTTATTGCAAGACCGATGAGTACCGCATCCTTATTCAAAATACTTTCCAGGTCCACCTGTGCCCCTACCCGGACAAAGAGTATTGGCACAAGAATCATATAATATGGCCGAATAACGCGTTCCACGTTGCTATATTCTTTATCATCAGAATCTTTAAACTTTACATTCCTGAGCAGCAAACCTGCTGCAAACGCCCCTATTACACCATGAAGTCCAATTGAGCCAGAAATAAAGGCAAACAGGAGTGATAAAATTATTACGATAGATATCTTTAAACCCTCTGCCACTCTGCTCGTCAAGAAATTACCAAATCTCTCCCCGTATTTTAAGACAATTATCAAAACAACCGCCAGAAATGAAAATGCAATACCCGCAGTAACTAATACATTCATTACAGATACTTCACCCTGTGTAGCAATTCCACTTGCTATACCAAAGGTCAATATCACAATAATTTCAGTAAGAATAGTTGCACCTGTTATAATTCTGCCTTCAATGGTATTCATTACCTTTAATTCACTCAGGATTGCAAATAATAATCCAGTACTCGTATTGCAAATAATAATAGCCAAAAGAAGTTTCGAACTAAATGCAGTGTCCGAAAGGAGGGAATGGCCTACGATAAGACCTAATCCGGCAGGCGCTATTATGCCGCCGAGGCTTACCAGAAATGAGGAAGCACCCACCCGCAATAATGCCCTGAGGTCTGTGTGAAGACCAGCGGTGAAAAGAAGCAACAATGTCCCAAAATAGGATATCATCTTCAAAAATGACATTGTTCTCAGAAAATCAAAAAACTCAGACCCTGTGAAAAAAAAGAAATTCCCAAGTATTATTCCCATGATTAAATTCCCAACCACCTCGGGAAGCATCACCATACTTGCCAACCAACCTCCTATTTTGGCTGCAATAAGACTAATTGCAACTGCGATGATGACCGTGAGAGTCGGATTGGTATGCCATATATCCCAGGCAAATTTTAAATCTTCTGCTTCTTTTATTATCTCCGCCGGAGGTTCAGGCAAGGATTTTCCTTTCTCAGGTTCTTTTGTATCTTTATCCAATACGTCTGAACTCCCTTCGGTTGCTGCATATGAAGATTCCTCGTCAGGTGTGAAAGACGCTCCATTCTCATCTGTAGTCAAATGGGCTTTATCATCCACAGCAAGCGCTTGAGTCCCTTTCGCCTCTCCCGGCAGGGACTCTCTACCAGCAATAGTTCCTGTAAGAAGTTCCGGTGTGGCAGCAGCTGTCATTGGTGTGCTTTCTTCCTTAGCTTTGTGAAGTGTCTCTGAAAAAGAGACACCCTGCTGATGGCCTTCGCCAGTCTGAAAATTTTTCTGATAACCCTTTTCCTCCACAGGGACAGTAGCAGAGGATTCTTCCCCGGTAATAGACTGGAAGGACTCGTTATCCTCAACGTATGTTTGAGTTGCCCTTTCTTCAATAGCGGGGGGAGAAGGACATTCCTGTCCTGTAACAATCTGGAGAGGGGTATTGTCCACAGCCGGTGTTTGTGTTCCGTTCTCCTCTCCGATAAGTGATTGTTCCGTAGTAACAGGCGTGGCAGGGTTTCCAGGTGTAATAATAGCCGGGTGGACATCTTTTCCCAAAGCAGTAGAAGGTATCTCTTTCTCCAGGGTAATTGGATGATGCTCTCCGTCAGGTAATTTCTCCTGGAATCCTTCTTTCTTTGCAGTCTCCAGGTATTTCTTTAAATATTTATTTGGAGAAAGTATTTCTTCGATAGTTACAGACCCGGTTCCCTCTTTAATATCGTTGGGAATTTGCCCCGGATCATTGTCAGGCGTTGTATGTCCAATTCCTGATGGGGGTGAACCAATTGCAACAGAGCAACAGAGGAAGATTAGGATAATTACTAAAGTTCGGTTGAATTTGAAAATACGCATGGTGTATTAAATCTGATGCTCTCCGAAATCGAATTGTTATGAGTTTACCCCTACTAAACACCAGGAAAACTCTTTATTGATATTCAAGGGTTCATCAAGATACCACCTTCTTTCGTCAGCGAAAACCAGGAACACTAGATATTCACAAAATGTTTCAGGGTACTAGAAAAATACTTACTTCTTTTACATTATCGTCAATATTAGCCTCACGGGGCACCTTCTCCAATTCTGCACGTATTATGTAAGTATCTTCCTTTAAACCCCCAGTATCCCATGTATATACGATCTTTTGAGAAGATAAACCATCTAACGTTTCAGCTTCTTGACCTATAATTTGATTTGTTGTCAGGCAGGTTACTGTTAATATTGTCGTTACCTTGGTAGTTCTCTCATTACCAATAACGATTTCAATAATAACCTTGTTTCCTATCGTGGCGAGTAAAGGCAAATCCAGGGATACAATCATTACCCCGAGTGATTCCTTGAAATCGGGTTTCTTCTTTTCATCAGATTGACCATACAATGATCCGCATGATAAAAAACATCCAAAGAAAAGAACTACTTGTAATACCCAGCCATGTATGCAATCTTTTATCATAATGGCTTTCCTTCCTCTGCAAATTTTACTTCTTTAAAATAGGGGTGTTAAACTTCTGAAGAATTTAACACCCCCCAATTCCGATTCAAATTGTGCTCGGCGCCCTTTTATTCACACTAGGCAAGGTCTTTTCTTCCATAAACGAGAGGCACATAAAGCACACAAGAGATATAAAGATAAATCCTAAATAATAATTGTTGGTATAATCTCTAATCGTACCCAGGATTATTGGCAGGAAGAAACCTCCGAGTCCGCCAGCAGCGCCTACCAGACCACCCACAGTTCCTGTATCCTTCGGGAAGTACTCTGCTACAAGTTTGTATACCACACCATTGCCTGTCCCTAAACAAATACCTATGACATAGAATACAGCAAGTGAAGTTACCAGTGACACATTTAAATTCAGGTATACCGTTAGGGAAAGCACAACCAGTGTCAGGAACACCATGATCTTTCTTCCATTAAATCTATCGCCCAGATAACCTCCCAGAATGCGGGTAAAAGCTGAAAGAAATACAAATATTGACGTGAAACTACCCGCCTTCACAGGGCTAATATGATAAAAATCGTTCAGATACGATGGCAGCCATATAGAAAAACAGACAAATAATCCAAAAAACATGAAGTAAATTAAACAAAAAACCCAGGCCAATCCGGATGTTTTATATACCTTTAATTTTTCGCTTAAAGTCGGAATCTTTGTATTGGCAGACCTCGGTGCATTGGAGGTAAAAAACCAGTAGACAAATGCCATTAAGAGCAAAGGAACCGAATAAATAATAAATACCTTATTCCATCCCATAGACTCCGCAATAAAAGGAACTCCAAACGCAGCAAGGGCAGTACCGGCATTCCCTACGCCATAGATCCCCAATGCCAACCCCTGTTTTTTCTTTGGATACCATTCCGAAACGTGCGGGATTCCAACGGCAAATGATGAACCTATCAATCCAAAAAACAAACCGCATCCTAATAAAAAGCCATAACTATGCGCAAAGCTCGTCATGAATACGGAAAGAAAACCAAACAGGAGCATGATAGTAAAAACCAATCTGCCGCCATATTTATCCGTTACAATGCCCATAGGTATTTTGGCAACGGAACCAAGCAATACCGGCGCTGCAATTAATAACCCCACCGTCGTAGAAGACAGGTTAAATTCCGTCCTCAAATATATCGCCAAAGGCGCAAACAAAGACCAGCTTGCAAAGCACAGAGCAAATGCAAGGGTCGCAAGTATCAGCACTCTCGTATTCCCATTTGGTGTTTGTATATTTTCGCTCATAAAACCTCCAACAGATTTAAAATGTTTTCGTAAATACCCTAAAATTCAAAATACCGAAATACTTTATACATCAAACGGCTGGAAAACAGGTTCGAACTCATTTTTCACCTTTAAGGGGGTGATATCTATCCCCTCTGTGACGAGAGAACTCGTTTGTTTAATGAAAAACAAATTGCCTTTTCTTGATTTCATCAGCGTATAAAACCCGTGCACATAACCGTCCCTGAATAACATGGCCAATGTCTTTTCATGGTCAAACGGATGTGCATATAACTCATTAATCTTCTTCCCGATCACATCATCAGGTGAGTTAAATCCAAAGAGTCTTGCACCTGCCGTATTGATATGAGTTACAACCCCATCGTAGGAAGGTTCATACTCACACCAGCCTTTTACATCCTGCACATCAACAAGAGGTGACTTCGGCTCAACCCTTGTTGGAGTCATAGCTTTGTTCATAAAATACCTCCTTAATAATCCTCCGTGTTAAGGTTTTATTCCCATGTTACTACCGTTTTTTCTCCAGACCGCCTTGTGTCGCCTTTTACGATCTCTTTTTCTTCATCTCCACTACGAATAGTGTTCTCAGATTTGAAGACACGAAACTCCTCTTTAAATTTAGAAATATTGCTCTTTATAAAATCCTCGTCTCTCCGCGTTACAATCGAGCCAAAGACATTTAAGGGGTTATGGACTTTATATCTCTGTTCCCGAAGATATCCGCGCTCTTTGCTTAATTCATAACTATCCATAATAGCCATGACAAACCCAACCACCAAAACAGTTGTCATGCAGATCAAAGCCCTTTTTGGCAACGATAAGCCTTTAAGCATATATCCTGTATTTAATTTCCGATACATCAATACAGCCATTACAAACGCCGGAACGATTATCACCACCATGAGAGACTTTACCATAGAATTAATATTGTTTACGGCGCCAAGGGCTTCATCAGCATCTATTTCTACAATAAGTCCCATATTCAAATCATTCAGCCAGTTCCATGCACCAACAACTTTTAATCCGCTGTAATCCCTGTATCCCTCCAGGTCATAACCACTGCTCTTCTCGTTAATACACTTTTTCACCCCTTTTGTTAAAAGGTTCGTATCGGGATCCACAACTTTGTGGCATGCCCTGCACGTTTCCCCGGACTTCTTTATATGCTCTGCAAATCTTGATTCAGTAATCATGACCCCGTCTTTATTTACCAGGTATGTTTCACCCGTTTTCCCAAGGGCAACACTCCCCATAGCCTTCGTAAGGATCGATGTATCCATCCATAACACCACAGATCCTATTACATTGCGGTTATTTCCCCTGACAGGATAAGACATGAACATAGAAGGCAAATCATTTTCCTTCCCGTCATTTGCATCAATCAAAGAGAAATGGACTACCTCGGAAATGAATGTTTTACCATCGTTCAATGTCTCCTGAATATTGCCGAATATTTTTTCTTTCATAATGTTCATGCCCAGGAGAGATTTTTCGTTTTCTGTAGCAGCCTGGACAACACCGGCAGCATCACAAATAAATATTCCTTTGTATCCATAATCTGCCTTCGTACATTCTAGCTGTGTCTTTAACCTGAGATATCCATGTTCATTCTTTACATTCATAAGACCCGCAAAATCCTCGTCGCCGTGGATAATAAATTCACTCTGTATAGCGTCTGAAATAGCCCTGGCATGTGACTTCCTTTCATCCCGCAACAAGGCGAGGATATCTTTCTGTTTGTTTACGATACCTTCCAGGTTTCTTTGAACTCCCTGTTTCAGTTCGGCATTTGCCCTGGGAAATGCAAGCATTCTGAACAAAACAAGGGGGAATAACCCAAATAATATAAATGCGATAATAACAATCACAATTCGTTCCTTAAATACTCTTAACATATAGCCCCCTTTTAATAATAAATGGTAGTAATCTTTTCCCGAATAATTTATAATGCCTGCAAAAAGTATTTTGATTTTTTTACCCGCACAAAGCTTAGCCGTTCTAATATTAATTTATCGCAAGTATACTATCGGTTACATATTTTGTCAAGTATTAGTAAACGTACGGTTACATATAATTAATAATAAACAGAGCCCGAACTGATACTTATGGCAATTTTGAAAATTCCTCATTATTGAATGAGCCAGTTATAAATTATGCAGCCTGATTATAATTCAAACAAAAGGAGGCGTCATGCAGGTTAGAAAATCTACCGCGATTAGGAGACAGCAGATTGTAGATATTATTCGGAATATTATTTCTTTAAAGGGAATTGAACGCGTTACTATAAGTGAAATTGCCGAAGAAATGGGGACTACTAAAGGGGCTATCTATAGACATTTCAAGAGCAAGAGGGATATATTGAGTCTTTTAATTGACAACGTTGAAGAGACCCTTATGGAAGCTATCGATAAGGCAGTTTTGTATAAAAATCCAATTCAAGATCTTAAAAACATCTTATTGGCGCAGCTTATTTTGGCGAAAAACCGCAAAAAAACATCCTTTGTTGTTATTATGGGAGTCATGCAGTTTAGCGATCCAATTATTCGTAAAAAGACATTGCAACTTATCCAAAAATATTTGCGAAAAATAGAAAAGCTGCTTTCGGATGCAATAAAGTCAGGATTGGTAAAAAAGGATATTAATCCAAAGATGTCCGCACTGGCCTTTATGGGACTTATTCAATCTACAGTGACTCTATGGTCTTATAAAAATTTCAATTATATCCCGGAAAAAATACATGCGAATTTATGGAATATCTACATGCAAGGAATCGCAGCCTAATTAGTGACACTAATTATCGATATTATCCGAGATTTCATGTTGTGATTTAATCCTGTATTTTTTAATCTTCCTCCATAGCGTCGTTGTGGATATTCCAAGCACCTGCGAAACCTTTGTCTGATTGCCGCCGTACTTATTCAGGGCATCAATAATGGCGTTTTTTTCCTGTTCTGCAAGGGTAGTAACAATGAACGATTTTTTCTTCTCATAATCCACCAGATTTCTGGAAAGCGCGGCAAATTCCTCCACCGGGAGCGGAAGTTCATCAACATTTATTATCTCGCTTTTTGACAATGCGACAGCTCTTTCTACTATATTCTGCAGTTCCCGGATGTTACCGGGCCACTCGTAATTCATAAATGCATACATTGCCTCTTCAGAGAACACCCTTTTGCCCTTTTTAAATTTTTCTAAAATTTTCTCCAAAAAATACTCCACTAAAAGCGGAATATCTTCCCTTCGTTCCCTCAATGGAGGAATATGAATACGTATTACATTGATCCGATAAAACAAATCTTTTCTAAACCTTCCCGACTCCACAGCTTTTTCTAAATTTTCATTCGTAGCGGCAATTATCCTTGTATCCACGTGTATTGCCTTGTTTCCGCCAACGGGACGGATTTCCCCGTCCTGCAGAAATCGCAGGAGTTTTACCTGTGTAGAAGGCAAGGTCTCCCCTATCTCGTCCAGTAAAATTGTTCCCTTTTGGGCCTGCTGGAACAACCCCATTTTATCCCTGATCGCTCCGGTAAAAGATCCTTTCACGTGCCCAAACAGTTCGCTTTCCTGTAAGTTTTCAGGCAATGCACCGCAATTAATCACCACAAACGGGTTGTCCTTTCGTGGACTATTATAATGAATTGCCCTGGCAATCAATTCCTTCCCCGTCCCACTTTCGCCTGTCACCAGAACTGTACTCTCTGTACGACACACATGTGAAGTTATTTTTAGCACCTCTAACATCGCATTCGAATTGCCTACAATACCCTCAAATTTATATTTGTCCCTAATTTCCCCTTCAAGATATCTGACCCTGTCTTTCAAACTCTTCTTTTCAATCGCCTTTTTTGCAACTTTCAGAATTTCCTGGTGACGAAAGGGTTTGGTTACGTAATCGTATGCCCCATCCCGGATCGCCTGAACAGCCGTGCTAATAGTACCATAAGCGGTAATGAGCACCACCTCGGTGGACGGATTTGCATTCTTCACCGCCTTGAGCACTTCCAGCCCCTCCACTTTCTTCATCTTCAGGTCCGTCACAACCAGGTCATATACACTATTACCCAATCTCTGAATAGCCTCTTCTCCGCTAGCAACACCCTCGACCTGATACCCCTCGTCTTTAAACGCAATCACGAGCGATTCTCTCATTGCATCCTGATCTTCCACGACAAGAATTTTACCGTCTTCCATATTCCCGATTATCCCACTAAAAAGTTATTCTAAACCACTAATTTTTCGTTTCCAACAGGTAGTTTGATATAAAATGTCGTCCCTTTCCCCTCTCCGCTTTTAATATCGAGAGTTCCTCCATGGTCATCGATAATACGCTGAACCATTGGAAGCCCCAAACCGGTACCTTCTGATTTCGTAGTATAAAAAGGTTCAAATATCTTGTCCAACTCATGGGAAGGTATGCCCATCCCGGTATCTGATATCACGATTTCCACAGCATCTCTCAAAAACAAAGTTGTTTTTCTCGCCATTATCTTAATCTGTCCGCCATCCGGCATTGCATCCAGGGAATTCACGAATAGGTTCCACAATACCTGGTGAATTAAATCAGTATCAATATAGACTTTTGGCAAGATACTCTCGTAAGTTTCCTTTATTTCTATCTTGTCCGTAAACCGGCTATCCTGTTCTAACAGGAAAATGGTATTTTTAATCACTTCGCGAATGTCATGTAAAGAGAAGTATGGCTCCCGCGGATGGGCAAAGGTTAAGAAATCTTTGATAATCCTATCCAACCTCTCAGACTGTCCTACAATCATTTCTAATAAATCCTTATCCTGTCCTGTCAATTTTAAGTGAGTATCCAGAATTCCCACGGAATTGCATATCGCCCCCAGGGGATTTCGTATCTCATGGGCAATTGCTGCGGCCAGTTCACCCATAGAGGCTAATTTTTCTGACCGACGCACCTGCTCCTCCATCTTCTTTCTTTCCGTAATGTCCCGCACAAACGCCCTCGTGCAGATACATTCTCCTGTTTTATTATTATAAAGAGCGGTTCCGTTAATCTCTACGTTGATTTCCTTCCCGGACTTTGCCAAAAACACTGTTTCCAATTCACTGCTTCCCGTTACTATAATACGTTTAAAATGTCTCCTTATTTCTTCTTTATAATCATTCGGAACAATATCCTCAATCGTCATTTGTCTCATTTCTTCCAGGGAATATCCTAATTTATTTAACTCCGTCTTATTTACATTAATGAATTTTCTTTCAGGATCGATCTCGTGAATCATTTCCGGTGCATCTTCAACGAGATCTCTATATTTCTTCTCTGACTCCCTGATGGATACAAAAAGCCTCGTATTCTCGATTGCGATGGCTAATTGCGGCGTAATTTGATTCAACAAATCAAAATGTATTTCTGTAAAAGCATTCTTATTTTTGCTCCCCAATGTAATAGCGCCGATAGGGGTTCCTTTCGAATTCAGAGGAAAACACAAGTAAGAACATATCCCCTTTTTGTATAATTCCCGGTCTGTCATGTACCTTCCATCCTGAGTATTTGCAACAAGTACAGGCGCACCCTTGTTGATGGTAATACTTTGAGCCGTTGTATGGAAAGGATACTGGCTGCTATTTAACCAATTCGCAGATAACACCCCATCAACAATATCGAAATCCTCCGTAATTTCTGCCCCATCTACGAGGCATTCCACACCTAACCAGGTAAAATTGATGATGCGTTTCAACTCTGAATAAATATTCTTGTAAACTTCTTTAATATCAAGGCCCGATGCAATCAACTTATTGACGTTATTTACAATCTCCTTTTCCAGCGCCACCAACTTCTCTTTCGTGATATCCTTGGATATTACCACAAAACCTATGGATCGCCCGTTTTCATCGCGACGTGACGTAAAAGTCACATGCACAGGAAAGACCTCGCCGTTTTTTCTTCTTCTCATTACTTCTCCCTCATATCGGCCTGTCCTGCGCGCTTCCTCTAAAATACGCTCTACCTTTCCCGATCGCACATCTTCGTCCAGATGAAGAATCCTCACATTGGACTTTCCAACCACTTCTTCAGGACTGTAGCCATAAATCAGGCTAGCCCCTTTGTTAAATGCCAGGATATTGCCGTTCAAATCCTCTGCAATAATCGAATACTCGGTAGAACCTGCCAGGATACTATTCAAAAAATTGGTTGTTGATTGTAGTTCAAGGGTTCTTTCTCTTACAACGTTCTCAAGGTTTGTCGTATACCTTGTTAATTTAATCGTTTTTTCCTCAAGGGATTCTGCCATCACGTTGAATGCCTTAGCCAATCCGCTAATCTCGTCACTTTTCCCACTGTCTTTTACCCGCTGGCCCAAGTCGCCGCTGGTAATCTTTTTCGTTGCCTCTGTCATATTTAAAATGGGTGCAGAAATCCGCTTCCCAAAATAAAACGCAACCAGCGTCAAAGGAAATGCCAGCAGCAACAGCATGGAAAGAACAAACTTTTTTAAACTGTAAGCCGCTCCGTATCCTTCATGGATATCAATCTGCGCCAGCAAACCGCAATCATACTCAGGAATCCAACACCACGCTCCCAAGACCTTACTACCGTCATAATTTATATAGCCTTCTGCGTTGTATCCATCTTTACCACTCAGGCATTTTTGAGCGCCATCAGTAAGCTTTCCTGTGCGTGGATTTACTATCTTCAAGTCTAATGCCGTCCTTTGCCGGATTATGCCTTTCTTTCTTAGCTCATCTGCAAACCTTGATTCAGTTAGCATGAAACCCTCTCTGTTGGTGAGAAAAGTTTCTCCTGTCTTTCCCAGTTTTGTACTTTTCATGATTTCGCTGAGAGGCGCTGTATCTACCCTAAGAATGACAGCACCTACTATAAAATTGTCGGAATCCATGAGCGGAGACGATATAAACATCAAAGGAGATTCAGCCTCGGCATTTTTGTTTTCTCCATCGCCTTTAACAAATCGCTGAATCCTGGATATAAAAATGTGCCCATTCAAGGCCTCTCTGCAATAATCAGAACTCATAAGATTGGAACCTACCCATTCCTTTTCCGTAGCCACAAGTACGGTTCCGCCCCGGGAAATAATAGATATACCCTTGTACCCGTACTCCGTTCTAAGCATTTCAATATAATCATTCAACTTTAAAAAATTATTGACCTTTTCATTTATATTCTGTCCCAATACCGCAGATATGTTTTTACTAACGACCTTTGCGTCATGCTTCCTTTCGTCAAACCACATCTTTACAATTTCTGCCTGTTTTTGTTTCACGCCTTCCAGGTTCCTTATCAAGGCCTCTTCCAAATCCTGTTGCGCCTTGGGGAATGCCATAAAACGCAACAGCAAAAGCGGCATAAAGGAACATGATAGAAGTATCAGTATTAACCTGTTTTTAATTGGTCTTAATGAAAACATTTTCATCGTTATCTTATTTATTCGAACTGGGAATCACCCCAAGGACTACAGATTCTGACTCGTTCAGGTTATGCAGTCACTGCTTTCCTCGTATCCTTAAGGCTTACGTTATTATTCTGTTGTTTTATGTGTGTAATGTATAGCAATCCATCCGATAAGGAATAATTATAGGGGAATGGACACAGTTTCTCACTTAATCGTTCTATAATATAATGATACATATTCTCGGCTTCTTCCGGGGACATCCCTTGCTCCACTTCAAAGAAATAACCCAACCCCAAATCCTCTCCCCTCGATGCCATTATACTTCTGAGACCATATTCTGAAGGATTGTGGGTAATAGGAGAATCCTTTTCCATCCCAAAAAGGGAGGGTAGACAGGAAAATCCCAAAGAATCCAGATACTCTTTACGGAGCACAAATTCAAGCGACTCCAGCGCCTCCTGTTCCGTTTCTGTCGGGAAACCAATAATTATGTATAGATGAAATGCAATGCCCGCCTTCAGGCAGCCATCCAGCACCCGTTTCACGACATCAGTCTTTATCCCCTTTTTCATCAAATCCAGCACACGCTGATTATACGATTCCAAACCAAACACCAGCTTTTGACACCCGGATTTATACATCTTTTCCAACAAATCACCATCAAGTGCATTCTCAAACCGCACCCCTCCCATCCACTTTATGTCCCATTGTTTTTCCAATAAACCCTGGGATACATCCCTCAATTTATTGATAGGGACGGACTCGTCTGTAAAAAAGAAATACGGCGTATCGTATTTTTGAGAAAGCGCCCAAATATCTTCCAGGAGTAATTCCGTACGGCGCAGACGAAAATTCCTGTGGTCGAGATGCAGGTTGCAAAAGGAACATTTCCCGTAGTAACATCCCCTCGATGTTTGTATCGGTAAGACAGAGACGGGAGAGTGGTAAAGCTTTAAAGGAAAACCATCAAAATCTGGCGTGGGCAGTTTGTTCAAATCTTCTGCATAAAACGGTTCATTAATCTTTGTAACATTGTTCTCCCGATAAATCAGATTGGGTACTTTTGTAAGGTCTCGCTTGCCATCCAGTTGTTTTACCAGTTCCAATAAGGCATGCTCTCCCTCAAAAACAATAAAGCTATCCACAATCGAAAACAGCCCCTCGGTTCTTTTTATATTTTCAATCAGCTTTGTAAAAACGCTGCCGCCAACCGTAATATGAATTTCTTTGTTTTGATTCTTTATTAATTTTGCAAGCGTTAACCCGGGAATAATCTGCGAAGTGTTCGTAATGGAAATACCCACCACATCCGGCGAAGACTCCCGAATGGAAGAAAGGATGTGTTTTTTGTAAAGGGTGAGAAAGATGTTTTCATCCTCATCGTCCAGCGCCTTGAAAATATCCTGGGATGAATATACGGAATACTGCGTATCATTGCTGACGGATGTCATTGACGAAGGATAAAACAGCGCGGACATATTTCTCAGGGATTCATGGATGATATGAACGCTTTCCATATACCTTTCGAGGTCATAAAAACCCTCAGACCTCAAGGTGTTTTTTGCTGTTTCCACCTTACCCATTAATGAAGGAAGCGACTCTGCGGCTTCAACCAGTGTCCGGTATTTTTCCTGATAGCCCGGAGAATGGACGGAAATTCTGTCCATACTTTTCAACTTATCAATGATTCTCTGGTAAAACTCACTACATTCCTTCCTGGTAAGGAGTATGTCCAGCAACTCAATATTCAAATCTCTCTGTCTTACATCGGAAATGCCGTTTTGTTTTAAAAATGCCGTCAAGGAGGGCAGGCTGAGATATGGCTGCGAAGGATGCCAGGATGGGGGAAACAACAACAGTACTTTCATTCTTTCACCTTTTCTCCTCCACTTTCCCAAGAGGTTTCACTTTCGGCGGCATGATAGAATCCAGATGCAATGCCTCCCTGCCTGCAAGAACGTCCATTTGCTTCTGCGCCTGTGTCTTCACGGGCAAACCATATATCTTAATGAATCCCAGGGATGCGGCATGGTCAAAGGTGTCTTCTTTCTGATAGGTAGCAAGTTTTTCGCTATACAGCGATAATGGTGATTTACGCCCCACTACGGTACACGTCCCTTTCGACAATCTTACACGGACTGTCCCTGTTATAATACGCTGACTGCTCAATACGTATGCCACCAGATCCTGATGGAAAGCGGAAAACCAGAGTCCGTTATAAATCAGATCGGCATAGTGGGCAGACACAATATCCTTAAACCGCAAGGCGTCTTTTGTCATAATCATACCTTCCAGCGCCTTGTGTGCTGTATGTAATATAATCGCCGCGGGGGCCTCATATATTTCCCTGGATTTTATACCTACCAGCCGGTTTTCCAGATGGTCAATGCGGCCGACACCGTGCTTGCCGCCCCTTGCATTTAACGTATTTATAAGGGTAACGCCATCCATCTCTTCTTCGTTAAGAGCCACAGGGACACCCCTTTCAAATTGAATCTCCA
Organism: Planctomycetota bacterium; assembly: GCA_016188675.1. Taxonomy (GTDB): domain Bacteria; phylum Planctomycetota; class Brocadiia; order Brocadiales; family Brocadiaceae; genus Wunengus. Next base: position 22,346 of record JACPHJ010000123.1, on the reverse strand, counting down.
GGTATTCAGGCGCATCCGGCGCGTCCTTTGAGCTTTTTGTCCACTTATACACTTCCTCCGGCGGTTCAGCCCAGGGGTCTTCCAACACACCACATTCGATGCTTCTGCCCCAGAGATTTTCGTCCGTACTATACGGACTTTTTATCTTTGCCTCTACGGGAATATTATGTTCCTCGGCATACCTGATCTCTTCATCGCGCGTCATTTTCCATTCCCGTACGGGGGCGATAATCTGTAATTTCGGATTTAAAACCTGCAGGGACACATCCAGGCGCACCTGGTCATTTCCCTTGCCGGTGCAGCCATGAGCAACGGCGTCCGCCTTCTCATCATGCGCCACGTCTGCCAATAATTTTGCAATCAGCGGTCTACCTAATGCCGTAGCCAGAGGGTAAACGCCTTCATAGAGGGCGCCGGACTGCAAGGCGGGATAGATAAAATATTTGACAAATGTATCCTTTGCATCAACAACAATCGCCTTTTTAGCCCCGATTTTTAGCGCCTTCTCACGGATGCCATCCATATCCTTCACTGCGCCAAGATCGATCGTCACTGTAATGACGTCCATGTTGTATTTTTCAGGAATCCACCTGATTGCTACCGAAGTATCCAGACCGCCTGAGTAAGCCAGCACCACTTTTTTACGCTGTTCAGCCATGAAAATAAATCTCCTAAAGTTAATTACTAATATTTTGTTTCACCGGCAAGGACGCAGAGAAAGATATAATTTTTCCCATTTGCGATCTTTGCGTCTCTGCGGTGAACATTTGTTCCATAACGATACCATTTCAAAATGAAATTATATCAAACAGGAAATAAGAATCAAATGATTTTCAATTTGAAATGGTAGTCTGCAGAAACCATTCTTTAGTGTCCGAACGAAAACTATCCAACATGTCATTCGAAGGGGCATTGCGACTGAGAAATCTAAGGCTGGTTCACTCTTGCAGATCAATGTCATTAAGTTAAGGGTTATTCTGTGAAAACAACCCCCTGAATCCCCCTTTTTTAAGGGGGAATTTTGCGGCAGGTCGCTTAACTTAATGACATTGTCTTGCAGATTGAACCGGATGTTTTGAGTCGGGGACATAGGTTTAAACCGAAGACACCGCAAAAATGCCAAATGTTTAGACCAATCGTGGACAGTTGAACCAGCGAGAGCAAGATTCTTCCCTTCGTCCAGACGCCGCCCTGAACCTTAAGATTCTTAGGCTTCGCCTCAGAATGACACAAGGCGAAGGAACGACAAATGCAAAGGGCGAAATGACAAAAAGTACGAGTTTTAGTTCACTACAATTTAGCTAATCTTTATAAACATGGACTTTGATGCGCCGCAGATGGGGCATTTATCCGGTGCGGCGTTTTCAACGGTATTTCCACAGACCTGGCAAACATAGTAATCCACAGCCTCGTTCTTGCCAAGACTATTTAATGCCTTTTGATAAAGATCGGCATGAATCTTCTCTACCTTATTGGCAAATTCGAAGCTCTGCAGGGCTTGTTTGTTTCCTTCCTTCCTGGCCTCATCAATCATCTGCGGATACATCTTTGTAAATTCAAACGTTTCTCCCCCAATTGCCTCCTGGATATTTTCTTTTGTGCTCTTTACTCCCCCCATTACCCTCAGGTGGCTGTGCGCATGCACCGTTTCAGCCTCTGCCGCCGCACGGAAGAGCTTTGCTGCCTGTTTAAAACCTTCCTCTTCAGCCTTTTTGGCAAAGGCGAGATATCTTCTGTTGGCCTGCGATTCACCTGCAAAGGCATTCTTTAAATTATCCATTGACGACATGGTGTTTCTCCTTTCCTTTTTATTTATTATAAAATTTAACCACAATGGGAAAATTCCGATTCACAGACTATTCCTTCATTTTGTAATAATTGCCTGCACCTCCTTATTACCTCTTTTCCATTTTCTGAGATATAAAATTTTATATTTGCCTTCAAAGGAATTTCTGGTTTTTCCACAACTCTATTATTGAGCAGTTGTTCCTTTTGAAGGATTGTCTTTAGATGTCTGGCTGTCCCATAATTTCCGTCTATAACACTGATTTTTTTCCCCATTACTTTTACAATTTCTTTCTTTATTAAAACGTAGTGAGTACAGCCCAGGACGATAGCCGAAATAGCCTCTTTGTCTATGAACGAAAACAAATGCGAAAGATAATCCTCTATCTCCCGCCCACAAGTACGGCCATGTTCGATAATCTCCACAAGTCCGGGACAAGGAAGCGGGATAATTTCAGAACGATGTTTATAGTGGCATATCAATTCATTGAATTTTTTGCCCTTTAGCGTAAGCGGGGTAGCCATGACAAGGATTTTACCGCTGAGTCCCAACTCCACAGCGGGTTTTACGGCTGGCTCCATCCCGACCACGGGAAAATCATACAGACTGCGAATCTCGTTGATTGCAGCGCCCGTAGCCGTATTACAGGCAACTACCAGACATTTAATGCCAACAGAAGATACGAATTCGGCAGCCTTCATGGCTAATGCCCGGACGACATCTTCCGGTTTGCCGCCGTATGGGGCATGAAGTGTATCCGCAAAATAAATGAATTCCTCTTTTGGCAGTATCTTGACTATCTCGGCAAGGACGGATATGCCGCCGATACCGGAATCGAAGACCCCAATTGGTAGTTTAGCTCTTGGGTTTTCCATTAAAATAGTAAAATGTCAATATAAACCATGAAAGGCTAAATTGGCGATGATAGTATTTGGCATCAATGTAGCAAAAGCCAGAGAGTTTATCAAGGGGATAGTAAAGGTTTCCAAAGGATTTAACAGGATTCTTTTAACTTGATGTCAAGGCATTTCAAAGTTATATTTGTATCATAAAAATGATTGTCTTATTATACCTGCAAAAAGTCGTAGGGGAAGGTTTCAAACCCGCCCCTGAATTATTAAAATACAATTCCCATGCTGGATATTTACAAGAAACTACCAAAGACAAATTGCGGCAAATGTGGTATGCCTACCTGCATGGCATTTGCGGTCAAGGTGAAAAATGCACAACTCAAGATATGGGATTGTCCTTACATCAACAAGGAAGATATTGAAATATTATCTCAAAAGCCAAACGTTACTATGGACGATAACTATGAGCGGGTGAGCAGTGAATTGGAAGTTGAAGCGAAACATACAAATTTCAAAGAAGCCGCCCTTGCCACCGGCTGCCATTATGCGGCAGGAAATGGCAGCGAAATTATAAGCCTGAAAATGTTGAACAAGCCTTACGAGATGCGCAAGGAAGGTTTATTCGAAAATGGAACGTATTGCCGCGATTCGTGGTCAAAGATTATAATTTATGATTATATCCGCAGGAAGGGAGGCAAACCACTAACAGGAGAATGGGTTACTTTGGGATACTTCCCCAATACGGCCTCGCACGTAAAGGCATTTCAACGCAGTGCGGAAGAAAAGGTCGCAGCGGCATTCAACGGTGATACGGATAAACTGAAATCGCATAGCAAGGAACTGGGTGGTGTAGAAACGGCAGGGAAAATGAAGGCTGATTTTGTTTGTCGTTTCGACCTCTTGCCGCGCATACCCCTGTATTTATGCTTTTGGGAAGCAGATGAAGAGTTTCAGGCCAGTTGCAAGCTATTTCTGGACAGCAGCGCAGAGGCTTGCATCGACATAGAGTATCTTGCCTATCTTGTAGAACGGTTTGTAGAATTGCTTGTAAATTTACAGTAATTATATAAGGACATATACGATGGCCAACTGCTGGAAGTGTGGTCGCTATCTCGGAGAAAAAGATGAGTGGAAAAAGATGACAACCACCAGGGGGGACATCTGCATTCTCTGTTATAACAAGGCAAAAGAGGTTGATGAACCCCGTATAAAAGCTGATATGAACGCATTTTTAAAGGATCGGGACGGGGCTAATAATACCTAATCAAACGCAATTTGGAATATACGGCGACTGGGATTTATCCCCATTTAAAGCCGACCGCAAGGGCGGCGCTGCGGTTTTTGCAAAACGGTTAAATATTCTTAATTGATATTTTTGTTGTACATATTCCCTTTATGTGATATATTTATTCTCAATGCTACTTCTAAAGGCTTTACTTATTGTGTACCTTTCAAAGTACCCAATGAGTGAGGCCTTTTTTATTTCCTGTAAAAATTTATACGAAAGGAGGTTAATAGTGAACACATTTTTTGTATGTCCCAGGTGTGGTAATGATAAAGAATTTAAAATCTGTACCACTAATTTTCAGGCAATCAGACAGTCGCCTGAAATTGGAAGGCGTGTAGACGAGAGCGATGTTTTGCCTAGTTTACGACAAAACGATTCTTACATTGAATGCAAGTGTTGTTTTCAAAGAATTGAGTACGATAGCGCGGCTGCTACCGGGAGAAGATATATCCAGGCGACGCAAAGACTCTTTAAAGTAAAACACGCTGCCATTGATAGAACATCTTAAGTTTTAGATGTTCGACAGCCACATAGAAATCTTGAAAAGGTATTAAAGAACCTTTTCAAGAAATCTGGGCTATGAAAATAGCCTGAAAACATCTCTGCAAATCATCAAATTTTCACATCTTTCTATTGCAACAACTTCCTGAGCTTTTCTGGCATTGGAGTGGGTCTGCGGTTGGCGTTAAGGCAGGCGAGCTTCGTAGAGCCTTCCGCAATGAGGCTTTTGTCGCTTTCGCGTATTACCTTATAACTAAATTCAATGGTGGCATGTTTCAGTTCAGAAACCCATGTTTGGACAGTAAGGACGTCATCGTAATGCGCAGGTGAACGAAACCGGCAGTGAGCTTCAGTAACCGGGAAATAGATATGCTCTTTCTCCATCTCCGAATACGGCAGTCCAAGGTTCCTCAGAAATTCCGTCCGACCCATTTCGAAAAAGACGAAGAAATTGGCGTAATAGACGATACCCATCTGGTCAGTTTCCTGGTAACGGACGCGGGTTTTTATTTCATGAATCTTCATCGGAAAAATTCTTATCCTCACCTCCCCCCCTCACACTAAAGAAGGGAGAAAAATTTATTTACGCGGCCAATACACAAGAAAGGAACCGAGAACGAGAGTGAGAGTTTAGCACATACCATGTGGGAATGCAAGTATCATGTATTGGGGTTAACAATGCAAAAATCATAGAATTTGGAAAACACGGAAAATTAAAGACCGGATACTTTTTCTGTCTTTCAACTTTTCAAACAATTTTCTCCTTGACGATAGTAAACATAATGTTTATTATCGGTTTAATGATTAAGTCGTTTCGTTGCCGTGAAACCGAGAGGATATTTCATAGGAAATTTTCCAGGAAGTTTCCACGCGATATTCAGGTACGCGCATTTATAAAGCTTAACGCGATTGATGCGGTAGTTCAGCTTGAAGATTTACATTTGCCACCGTCAAACCGACTTGAGTCCTTGAAGGGAGAACGTAAAGGGCAACATAGCATCCGCATCAACGAGAGGTGGCGTATCTGTTTTGAATGGCGTAACAGCAACGCAGAACAAGTCGAAATCGTTGATTACCACTAAGGAGTTACGTATGACCAAGCATTGTATTGAACCTGTGCATCCAGGGTTGTATCTTAAAGAATTACTCGGCGAGTTGAAAATATCACAATACCGACTCGCACGGGATTTGGGTATACCAGCCATGAGAATCAATCATGTTGTAAATGGTAAACGTCCTGTAACGGCAGAGCTTGCCTTGCGTCTAGGTCGCTATTTTAGCCAGAACCCCCGCTATTGGATAAATCTACAAAGTCGCTATGATATGGATGCTGCTGAAGATGCCTTATCCGAACAGGTAGCTCAAGAAGTACGTCCATTAACGGAAGTCGTGTAATCCCCATACATAGCGATAGTTTGTGTTCATTAATTCAACGATTTTAAACCGTGCCTTATTGAAAATACCTCTTTTCACCGCAGAGGCGCAAAGTGCGCAGAGAAAACAATTCTTAAAGTAAAAACGAATACATTATTTTCTGCATGCCGTGAGGTAGGAATCACTGTACACATGCTGATTCATGATGATTTCTGCGGTTATCGCGGCGTCCATCAAGTCCTTGTCAAGCACGTCCATTACAGCGGCATCCAAACCGTACGAAATCCCCATCGTCAGGAATATCCTAGCCAAAAGCCTTTTCTCTTTCGTTCCCTGTGAGAAATTGCTCAATCCAACGTTTCTGTGCGGCGGCGGGTCGGAGATCATTTTAATCTGATTGAAGATGTCAAACATGAGCGCGGGCTGCTTCTGGTCAACATTAATGGGGAAGAGCACCGGGTCAATATATACTTTTGACAATTCATATTCATGCTCCACCGCCTTTTCCACAATCTTCATGGCAATCTCCATGCGGCGTTCAACGTCCTGCGGGATACCGCATTTATCCATCGTAAGGCATATCAGCGACGCATTATAATCTTTGGCAATAGACATGAATTTATCCAGTTCTTCCGGATCGCCTTTGGAAGAATTGATCAAGACCTCGTTCTTAATTACCGATAAGCCTGCCTTCACTACATCAAATTTCTGGCTGTCTATAGCAATCGGCGTCTTTACAGTATCCTGAATCACTTCAACCAGCCATTTCATTGCCCCGACTGGGTCTGCCGTTGCTGTGCCCACATTCACGTCCAGAAAGCTCGCCCCTGCCTCCGTCTGTTTTATGGCAAGTTCTCTTATAACCTTTGGATCCTTGTTCTTTATAGCCTCTCGTACGTCTTTAAACATACCGTTGATGCGTTCTGCTATAGATATCATCGTATGTTTACCCTTTCTTTTTAAAAATTGTAACAGATCAGCTCACCGCAAAGGCGCAAAGAGCGCATAGTTTCAAATCAGTTGAAAGTTGCAAGTCAACAGTTGTAAGCATAGCCTAAATCTACAACCCACAACTAACGGCTTTCTCTGCGTCCTTTGCGTCTTTGCGGTGAACTATCACGTTTTTTAATATAAACGATCAATACACTTTTTTACCGCAGCAACCGCCTTTGGATGCTGCATACGAATTATGTCAACACCCGACTGTAAAAGACTAACGGCTGTGATGGTCTCCCACATTGGTCCCCTCTCATCCCTTGGACCCCACTGCGGCGCATCACTATCGCCTGATTTAGACTCTTTGGCGCGCCATGCCTCACGCCCAACGTCGCAGATTACCGGCATGGCCATCATTTTATCTCCGGTAAGCGCCGCGAGTCGTTCGCGTTCCTGAATAGAGTATGTATACTCAAGGCCATAACCAAGCGCCCCGGTTGACTGGAACATTACGATTCTGTTTAGTGGAAAATCCATCTCAGACACAAGAATATTAATCTGCTTCCCGATATTAATATCCACGGGCGCCATGGTAATAAGGGAGTGCCCGTCTGCCAGACACGTTGCAGTAAGTGTTTTGTAACTATTCTGAGATACAATCCCCATCAGGCAGTTTTCTCCCTTAGCGGCCTGGCTTACCTTGGGCATTACCTCGTTATCCTTTTCGTCGTGCTCACAACCCCAAATTATCAAGGGCACACCCACTGCGGCAAGGACGGATTTTACTGTTTTTACCGCCTGTTCCGCGCTCTTATTGCCTTTGTCAGGATGAATTCCGTCCAGCTTGAGGCATATCATGTCCGCCCCGTACTGCTCAACACATTTCTTAGCCCACTGTGCAGGGTCATTAATTACATCAGCAAAAGGCTTGCTCAGGGTCTCAGGCCAGTCTTCGGGCGGCACGTCATAAACGTCCATCGCAACCACTGGCTTATGACCAGGATTGCCCTCAAAATCCATAAAAGGGACGCTTTTTGAACCACCGATGGTAATCGTCTTTGTTCGAGTACCACCTTTGTCACTTGTGGCGCCGAGGGTGATTTCATTCACACCACTAGACCACTTGTCGGCTACATTAGGTATTTCCATAATAACTCAATCTCCCAACACATTTTATTTCTAAAACTAATCACAGAAATCAGTGATGGGTTCGCTTCGCCCATTCGACAAGCTCAGGGCAAGCTTGACCCATCCGTATACGCCTGTGTAGAGGCAGGTTTCAAACCTGCCCCCACTATAGACACAAACCACGTATGACTTTTTTCAAGAAACTATATTAATACAAAAAATCTGAGTTACTTTAAACACCACTCGCCGCAGTCTTTGTAAGCATACTTGCAGGTAAATGCTTCTGTAAAAACACACCCAGTTTTCGATACAATTCATTCTGACGGGAAATCTCAAATATAGAAGCTCCACATGCCGCTGTATCATATATTTCCTGATCGAACGGAAATATGGCGGATATTTCCACTCCCAGACTATCTAACTTTTGCTGAAGATTTTCGTGGATACCGTCTTTGGGCACACGGTTTAAAATACACAGCTTTTGCTTAATCGTAATCGGAAGCGAATCGGCTAATTTAAGGATCCGCTGCATTGTCAATGCGCCTACAATCGTTGGTTCGCTTACAATCATTAATAAATCCACGTTATTCGTTGTCCTGCGGGACAGGTGTTCCATCCCTGCCTCATTGTCCGTCACAATGAAAGGATAGGTAGTCCCTACCTTATCCAGATATTTACGGAGGAGGTTGTTCACGTAGCAATAGCACTTAGGGCCTTCAGGTCTGCCCATCGTGAGAAGATCGTATTTGTCTTTCTCAATAATAGACTCCTCGATAGAATATTCAATGTATCTGTCCTTGGACATGCCGGAAAAATCCACCTTCTTTTCTACGATGTCCTCACGTATATCGGCAATGGTACTCTGCACATGCAATCCGAGCAATGCACCCAAAGAAGCATTGGGATCGGCATCCACAGCGGATACCGGTTTACCAAGCTCTTCGGTAATATATCGGATAATAAGCGCCGAAAGGGTTGATTTCCCCGTTCCACCCTTTCCGGCTACTGCAATATTAAATGCCATAGAAAATTACCTCTAACACAACCAAGTCAAATAAATGTGGCGTGTGACAAGTGACAGGTGACGTTTTTTCTCGTCACACGACACTCGTCACATGTCACTTAATCAACTTCTTACCAACAACTCATCCGCAACTGACGGAAATTTTTCAATATTAGTATGGGGTAAAAAGTTCGCCGAAACGTATTCTTCCATATACTTATTGTTACACATCAGATCGAAGTATGTCATCTTTGATGCAATCGTCCTGGCAACTTCATAAGCATCCTTGGAAAAGAGGGACATCTTAGCGCCAATTACGGAGGTGTTCCCTACAAATTGAACTTTTGAGACAGAAATATCAGGAAGCATTCCTATCGTTATAGCGCTTCGTATATCCAGATAATTGCCAAAACCGCCTGCAAGGTATACCTGCTCGATATCCGCTACGTTCATATTCATGGATTCAAGCAGCGTGGAAATTGCCGAATAAATAGCCGCCTTTGAGCGTATAAGGTTTTGAATATCCGCCTGAGTAATTACAATGTCCTTTTTCGCGGCCGTTTCATCCTTGTGGACAAGAATAAACTCATATCCATCGTCCGTCTTTCTCAAACGGTCTGTATCTATTCCTTTCTGAAAATTTCCAGTCCTGTCAATAACTCCGCTCCTGACCAGATTTGCAAGGCAATCCAGCAACCCGGAACCGCATATTCCGCCCGGAGGGGCATCGCCAATTGTTTTACAAATAACATCATAATTCTTTACAATATTAACCTTCTCTATAGCGCCTTTTGCCGCGCGCATACCGCAGGAAATGCCGCTGCCTTCGAAGGAAGGACCCGCAGATGCGGAACAGCAAACCATCCAGTCCTTATTTCCCAGGACAATCTCCCCATTTGTACCAATATCAATAAGAAGCGACAACGCCTCAGCCTTGTCCAAACGGACGGCCAAAACGCCGGAAGAAATATCTCCTCCCACATACGCCCCAACACACGGCAGTGTGTAAAGCAATCCGTACTTATTAATTTTTATCCCAACCACATCCGCTCTCAGAGGCGGTACAAAACTTGCGGTTGGAAGATACGGCTCTTTTCGTATATTTATCGGGTCTAAACCCAGCAGGAAATGTGTCATCACCGTATTACCCGCACAAACAACCGAGTTAATATCGTGGATACTTAATTTGTTTCTTTTTACAAGGGTGGATATCAGATAATTAACATCTTCTGTCAACACCTCCTGCATAATTTCCATTGCATCATGCTGCTCTGCATAGATAATCCTTTGAATATAGTCATCACCGTACTTAATCTGTGAATTATAGGTAGCCTCAATATCAATAGTCTCTGCGGTAGACAGATTAAGGAGATGGGCCACAACGGTGGTAGTGCCCACATCCACCGCAACGCCATAATTATTCGCACTAACATCCCCCGGTTGTACTTCCAGGATTTCCACCGTAGAACCGCGATAACCAATGGTCGCAGTAACCTTCCACTTGCTGTCTCTCAGGATAGCGGGTAAATGTTTTAAGGCGGTAAAATTTGTCGTTAGTTTTTCCAACGGAATGCCGGTCTTAACCATTATGCCCTGGCAGAGTCTTTCATAATCTGCCATACTGTCATCCATGTTTGGAGGCGACAACTCCAGATATATCCTGGAGACTAACGGATCCTGTGCAAACTGCTCTGCGCCTAAACTCACCGCTGCCAGTGAACCCGGGAATTGGGGAAAATCACCGACAAGGATTTGGCTTTTATCAAGTTTGGATTCTTCGGGTATTAAGACCTCCAGGTCGCCCATTACCTTTGTCCTGCATGCAAGGACATATTTCTTCCTGGCTTCAGCTTCTGTAATATGAGTCGTGGGGAGGCTTTCTACTTTACCGCCGCTGAGAATTACTTTACATTTACCGCAGGTGCCGTCACCGCCACACAGGGCATTGATAAATAAATCTCCCATCCTTGATGCATTCAGGATGGTTTTACCTTTTTCGATTTCTACGGTAACGTCGCCTGGGGAAAAATGTACTTTATAATGCGAATTTTCCATTATTATCTATAAGATTTGATTACCTTCGATCGCCAAAAACTAACAACTGAAAACTTATCATTAAGCCTTCCACACGGTCTTTAGGTAGGAAGGAATCCCTGATGCTTCTCTGGGTCCGACTAATATTTCCCAGCCAAGGGTTTCCTGCAACTTACCGGACATTACGGCCACAAGCCCCGGTATGATCAGTTTTCTATGTTTTACTTTCGTTTCCACCTGGGCGTCTGCCATTGCTTTGGCAACAACCTTGTCGTTTAGTTTATCGCCCGAATAAGCCGTCAACACCGACGTCCCGCCGGTATCCACAGACAATATATATGCGGGAATCCGGCTTCCCTCAACCTCACCTTCAACGGTATAATAGGTAAGCGAAAAGTTTGTTGTAAATAAGACGGGTGAATCTTCTTTGGCGTCACCCACAGCATACAATTTAGGTTCAACCTGAATTGGTTTTTGAGGATCGGTAAATATATTTGCCCTGGTGGTAAGCAGCGGCATAATCCCCCAGGGTTCACAGGTATTAACTGCAACAATACCTGCGTATTTTACCAGATACGTAGATGCCAGAGAAATTTCCTGGAATGGGTCGTCATCGCAAACAAAGGCAATCATGGGGAATCCGAGCGACCTGAAGTTTTTCTTTAATGCAGCTCGTCTGATCTTTGTCAGTTTTTGCAGCACCTCTTTCGGGTTATTGCCGCTTACATCCAGTATAATTTCTTCTACACCTGCCTTCTTTGCGCATTCAGCCAGGTCGGCAAGTTCTTCAAGCGTTGGAGCAGTTACGGTCATCGGGCAGTTTTTTTCCTTTGCCAGAGCAGCCATATCCCCACAGTTCTGCGAATTTGCGCCGTGAATTAAAGGCCTCTTTTCAGCACAGGTTGCCAGGGCAGCCTTCATGTTTTCAACAGACGGACTGCTCAAAATGATGCTCAGATGAGAACCGCCGCTGACCTTCTTTGCCGCTTCGGCAAATTTATTCGCATTATTACTTTTATTGATAATTGCCACCAGATCAATTTCGATCTCCGTACCAACCCTGGAAAGCTTCAGATTGTTAATCTTTTTCAAACGCTCGTTAAACTCGGTATCGCTTAAATCATCGCTGATGGTAACTGCAACGCCTGTCGGATGATAAAATTTCTCTTCATGCCTGAATAATACATTCTCTTCGCCGACCTCCACTTTTTTAGCTCCTGTACCTACCGTTACCAGTTTGATTGGAGGCGCAGAGGCGGCTCCCAAAACCTTCTTTGCCTCTTCACTCACATCGGGACAATCGGACAGGTTTGCCTTTTTTTGGGCTAATTGCATGGCAAATGCCAGGCATGTGGGCCGCCCGCATTTTTTACAATTTGTCTTGGGAAGCAGTTTATAAATATCTAGTCCAGTTAGTGCCATTCGTTACTATCCTTTCGCATAAATAAATTTGCACAGCATCAAATGAAAAGCCACCCGTTCATTTTCCTTCGCAAAAAGGGGGAAAAGGGGTGGCCATAAAACACGGAACATTCCAGTTGATATTGGGCAATTACCATAAAATTATACTTTTACTTTAAATCATCACTGGTCTGTATAATTTTACTGACCAATCCGTACTTAAGCGCTTCTTCGGCAGACATCCAGAAATTTCTCTTGGTATCCGACTCCACCTTTTCCATAGTCTGCCCCGTTTCCACAGAAATCAACCGATTAATCTTCTCCCGGCATTTGAGTATCTCGCTGGCTTCGATTTGAATATCAGCGGCAGTTCCATGTATACCGGTTGAAGGTTGATGAATAAGAACGCGTGCATTTAACAGGCTAAACCGATTTTCCTTTTTTGCGCCAAGGAGAATGATCACCGCAGCGCTGGCCGCAACCCCTGCGCATATAGCCTTTATCTTCGGCTTGACAAATCGCATCATATCAAAGATTGCAAAACCTGCATCGGCATCACCGCCCGGAGAGTTGATATACATTTTGATGTCGTCGTTATTTTCCGCTTCAAGGAGCAAGAGCTGCGTCATGATCTGCTGTGCCATTTTCTTAGTAACTTCATCTGTCACCATGACCGTACGGGTTTTTAATAACTTGGAAATCAAATCACCGCCTTGTTGCTTTTCCTTTTCTTCACCAGCACCTTCATTCTGTTTTTCTACAAATGGCATATCAAAGATCATGAATAGACTCCGGAAATATAAATAAAATTTACTATAAATATTATTATGAATTTAAACTGGCAACGTAACCACCTTGGCTGCGCAAATAAGAAAATTACCCAAGAGTAATTTAATGTATTCCCTTAGAACATCGGCGCCAAAGTCAATGCAGGATGGTTAACCTTCTGCATATACGTCAGAACCTCTTCTTCGGTCTGTGCTACAGTTTCATCGGCTATCTTGTTGAGAAAATCTTCCAGACCAAGACTTTCTGCGGTTTTAGCCAGCATTTCACCCAACTCTTCCTTCAATGCCTTAGGCATCCAAACGACACGCGCAAGACCACCATCTGCTGAGATAAATTTTCTGCTACTCAGATAGAACTTGCTGTGCCCCATAAACCCAGGGGTTTGCAACCCACCCCCAACCGTCCCGGCAAGGGTTGAAAATTTCATACCGCACGGGGTCATTTCGGTAAAGTCGCGGTCCACCACCATGATCCCGTTGGTCATCGGCAGCATGGCCGAAATACACTCAAAACACCCGCAACTTGTCATCGGGTCTGTCATGATGCTATATAAACTCACCTTCTCAAGCGACCTGTTCGAACCGTTAAATATAAATGAATTTGTGCCTTCCCATTGCCCCAGATTCTCATTAACAACCTTTCCTCTTTCAATCGGTTGATTTGGCCCTGTAGGATTGATTTCATAACCGGCCTTTCCGTCAAGCCAGCTAACTGAACCGCATAAACCGGAACGCTCAGGGGTAACGACACAAATGTGGGTGGGCGCAAAACTCTGACAGAGCGTACAGCTATAAAACAGATTTACCGAATCATCTGTCATGCCTTTCAATCGTGCATCACGCTCTGTGTAGGCAGCACGCACGTCATGCAAGTGCTTTTCCACATCTTCCTTTTTCGTGTACAGGGTCACTTGAACCTTATCTAAAATAGCGCCAAATTCACCATGGAATTTGGCATGAATAATGCTTCCTATGTGTTTGATCCTGAACCCTGCTTTAAAGGCTTCCTTACTGATACGATGGCGAATCATGTCCCTCTGGCCCATATGAAATAATCCCTGAGCCTCGCCCATGAATCGATGCATCTGCCGTTCAAAAATAGGCTCAAATTCAGGCTGCATCTTTCGGCCATACACCTCAACCATAATACCCAGGGAAATGCCGGGACCAGGCTTAATTTCGTCCAAATCAGGTCCGACTACCTGTATTTTACCATCCTCAACCTCATGGCCTTCTTTTGTGCACACATACTCAAAGGCTGGCACACCAGGACCGCCGATTTCAATTTGCATGTCTTCTCTTCGGATACGTTCACCCTCAAAGGCAGGACCATAGGCTACAGGAATATCTAACTTATGAATCGTAATCTTCAGGCCGCGCACTTCGACACACTTATCAACGATCTTGTCAACCGGCACCCTGGAAACTACGTGCTCGTACGTACAAACCCCCGTAGGCAATATTTCAGGAATGTCGATGTTGGTAATTGTCGGGAAGCCATAGTTGATCGCGCCGGCGGCATTCGCATATTGTTCATCAGTAACACGCGTACCTAATGCAAGAACAAATGCAAAGATACGGTTCTTATTGTACAGAAGATTCCTTCGCGCCTCACCTGCTGGCACGTTTCCAAAGGAAAGGGCTGCCCTATTGGCAAAACCCAGCGAATACACGGCGGCAGAGGTATCCTTGCCAAAAGGCACAAGCCGGGTATCCCAACCCATCTGTATTCCTTTTTCAGCTAACTGCTCGGCAAACGATACACCCAGGTTGTCGGATTGAATAAACACATAAAGGTTCTTTTGCTGTAGTTCCCTGGCAATCTTAACGGCGGTGTCTGCGTCAGGCGCACACCCCACAATGGCTGCAAATCCAGGCGCAGTACCGTCAACAAATTCAATGCCGCGTTCACGCATAATAACGTCATCAGCGGCGCCCAGCCATATCCCGTCTACGGGATGAGGTCCGATAAGATATTTACAGGCCTCATAAACCTCTTCTGCAAAGAGTGTTGCCATGCCCGCATCCAACGTGTGCCCCAGGTATGGAACCCAGTGATGTTCGGCAGGCAGCGGAGGCAACATGCTTCTTGCGAGGCCTAACACATGGACACAATCCTCCAAAGTTTTTACCGGAATGCCTGTCATTGAGTAAATGATCGGCAAATAATAGGCTGTATTGGGGAATTCCACTTTACAATCACGCCCTTTCTGCGCAATTGCTTCCGAGAGCTTTTTGTCAGCCTTATCTACAATTTGATAAGCGCCGCGAATGGCGGCGGAACAGATAATCTTCGACATAAAAAACTACCCCTTTAATCTTTTGTTAATGATGTCCTTCTGGAACAGGTTTACACTCCCTTTCCAGCGCCCTTCTTTCAGCCATGTCGTAAAGCTTCCTCTCCTTTGCGACGTTTATGCCAAGCGCATCTCTTTTCTTTTCTATATGCTCCATCAACATCTTGCCTACCTTTTTGAGATCGCGTTCGAAATCCCACCTGGCGCCAACCAGGTCTTCCATCTCTTTGGTCAGCAACCTTTGCATATCAGGCGCTCCTGCAACGGGTGAATTCATGCCAAAGACGATATAAATACCGGAAGCTACAAAGTACTGCCCGATAGCAATCGCCTTTTCACTCATCCATTCCAGACATGCCCCGGCAACAGGCAAATCGCTAATATCATTTCCCAGCCCGCCTTCTTTCGCCATTTCAGAAACGGCAATGAGAATACGGCTGTTATCTACACAGGCGCCGGAATGCAAAACAGGCGGTATGCCAACAGCTTCACAAACCTCCCGGAGACCTTTACCACATTCGTCTTTTAGTTCCGGAATCATCAACCCGCCAGAGGCACACTGTCCCGCAGCACAACCTGTCGCTACAACCAATATGTTATTGGCGATGAGTTCCTTTACCAGATTTACATAGTTCTGATCACACGCACCCGCCCTGGGGCTTGTGCAGCCGGCAATTCCAACAACACCCCGAATCCTTCCGTTTATTATATTGTCATTTAAAGGCCGGTAGCTCGCACGATACCTGCCACCCAGCATATATTTAATCGTCTCATGGCTAAAACCGGCAATAAGATTAGGCTCCGCGCTGCTGGGTATAAATACCTTTTTATTATCGCGGTTTTTGTAATTTTCGATAGCCATCATGATAATCTTCTTTGCCGATTCAAGGGCATGTTCATCTTCGAACTCCACATGCTCTGCGCCGAATATCTTTGCCTTTGATAAGGTCGTAACGAGTTTCGTGTGGAAATGCTTTGCCGTCTCTGCCAGCGCCTGCATTACACACTGTATATCGACAACCATTAATTCCACAGCGCCTGTTGACATAGCGCCTTCCTGCATGGTCATATGTCCGGCCATCGGAATCCCATGTCTGACAAGCAGTTCATTTGCCGTACAGCAAAGACCGGCAATTACGACACCTTTTGCCCCCACCGCGGTGGCAGCCTTTGCAACGTCTGGATCACTGGATGCAAGGACGATGGCCTCGGCAAGTTGTGGTTCATGCCCGTGAACAACGATATTTACATGATCTTTTTTCAAGACGCCTAAATTTGATCTTCCCTGAACAGGCTTTGGAGTACCGAACATAATGTCCTGCAATTCGGTTGCTATCATACAACCACCCCAGCCGTCTGCCAGTGACACGCGCATGGACTGTTTCGTGAGATTTCGATAGTCCTGGTCGCCGCCCATTCCGGTTCGGTGCATACTCTCGGTGACCTCGCGATCAATAGCCCTGGGAGCAATACCTAATTTTTCCCATATCTTTTGGCGCGCCTCCGGCGCTCTCTTAAGGAACAACAACGTTCCGTAAGGTTTACCAAATTCCATCAGAGCCATCTCGCCAACTTCTTCAGCGATCTCATTTACCTTGCGGTCTTTTGTCTTTACCCCGAAACACTCGGCAACCATCATAAGTTTTTCTACATCTTTTATCCTGTAACCCGGAGCTTCGCCCCTTGCAGTAGCAACCAAAAGATGCGCCGCAGCGCGTGCATGGTCTGAGTGGCACGCAGTGCCTGCGCCGCTCATACGCAAATAATGGCGGGCCGCAAAGGTATTAGCATCCGCGCCACAAACACCTTTTTTCGGTCCTTTCCCGAATGGGTCGATATTACAAGGGCCATAGTTACAATGGCGGCAGCACAACGCAAGGCTGCCATATCCGCACTGTGGAAGCTGCGCCTCGTATCTGTCATACATAGTTTCTACTTTGATTTCTTTCATCCGATCAAGCATCACTTGATCTACTGTTTTTTGTTTTTCTTCCATAAATATTCTCCTGAACTTTTTCTGATACCAGTAGACTGTGTAGAATTAAACCATACAGTTATACTGAGTATCCACCCATCCTGACAAGGGTAGTTGGAACGGTTTATTATAATTATTAATAGATTGAAATCAAGGGAAATTACAAAAGGGAAAATACAAACCTCTACTGACCTTTTGTGCAATCTTCGAGTCTGTTTTTTATTTGTCTCACTTCCGACAACAACTGGCTGTTTTCAGCAAATACAGCCCGTCCTACAATGTCTGATTCGAGGATTTTATCGTTAAACGAAATAAACCCTAAAACGGGGATGCCATCCAATCCTTTTTCTATCAGCATCCTGTGACCATCAGAATCTACTTTGTTACCTACGGCATAAATCGCCTTGAGACCTATATCGTCAGCCAGTTTTTTGACCTGAAAGGCCGTTTGAATACTTTTGGAACCAGGTTCCACTATCACAATCAGCGCATTCACTGACCTTACTGTGGCACGACCAAGATGCTCTACCCCAGCCTCCATGTCCACAATAACAACCTCGTCCCTTTGCACGATAAGGTGACTCAACAGCGCCCTTAAAAAAGCGCTTTCAGGACACGCGCACCCGCCGCCGCCGCGTTTTATCGCGCCCAACACCATAAGCTTCATTCCTTCGTGTTCCAGTGAAAGTTTTTCCGGCAAATCAGAAACTGTGGGATTAAGCGAAAAAAATTTCCCAAATTCATCTGAAGCTCCCGTACGTTCCTTTATTAAATCCTTCATCTGACTGATCGGCACTATCTCCGATACATTTTTGATACCCATCGTCACTGCCAGATTAGACACGGGATCTGCGTCTATCGCAATAACCTTTTTCCCGTTCTCCGCAAAAACCTTTGCGAGTGTAGCCACAAAGGTCGTTTTCCCCACACCACCCTTGCCAGAAACCGCAATTTTCATAAATTTTACCTTTTGAATTCAAACAATAATTGTGTAATCATTACTATTTACTAATAAATATCATATCAAAGTGTAGCAAAGTTCCAGAAGATAAACCACGAAATTTTTTAAAAATAATTTTGCTTTTAGTGTTTATTTGTTTTGCGCAGAAATCTTCGAACTATGGTATGAAAATCCCCATGAACCATCATTATGAAATGGGACTTAAGAGAGATTATTAAAGGCAGGTAATATCAGGGAACACCTTTGACAAGGGCGGTAATTTATTTTATTTTATTTTGAATAAAATTGATATGAACCGGCTATCCCTTCGAAAGCATCGCCATAACAGCTCTTTTGCAATCCATAAGATTGGAAAGAGTCAGGCCAAATATACGCTGTCCAAAATTAGGAATCCATGCCCGTATGGATAAACGACAATGGCGTTTCCCGACTTCCTGCGCGAGTGATGGGTAAATTGCCACGTCGTATCCGGACGCCTCGCGAAAGATGTTTTCATGTTCCCGCTGCCAAATCTTTTCATCGACCTCCAAATCAAGCCCAAACCTGATAAAATGCTCCCCCAGCGGCGCCTCACAATACAGCCTTTCTTCCCCGGAATCATCCCTGAATTTTACCTGAAATACCCCATTCCAATTCCCGTCGAAAGGAAAGTCCTCCGACTCCAGTTTAAAATCGTGTTTAGCGCACGCAAAATCCAGTATCTGGTTTCTAATGGCCTCCAAATCCAACCTATCCGGTCTTCTTTTTTCCTTCATAGAGCTTATTTTTTCTCCAAATTGAGAAATATATGTATTTATCTTTTCAGTAGTTTCTGGATTATGGTATATGTATTATCAGCTATGCTGAGAGCCCTCTTTGCGTCAGACTCCGAAGGTTCACCCAAAGGAAGTAGTCCAGCCTCTGCAGGATACCTTCCCCTATAAATACTATCTATGAAAACAGCATCATCTTCTGAAATACTTACCGACAAATAAAAATTATATTTGTTTAATATTCGTGTTAATTCAGGTATATCCGTGGCTAATTATAGTTATTTATCTTTCAACCACTGTGCAGCGTCTTTTGCCCAGTACGTAAGGATCATATCCGCACCGGCGCGCTTGATGCCCGTCAGAATTTCCAAGGCAACGCGTTTTTCATCAATCCAACCCTTCTCTGCCGCGGCCTTCACAACCGAAAATTCGCCGCTTACATTATAGGCTGCGACAGGATGGTTGAATTTATCCTTTATCATCCGGATAATATCGAGATATGCCAATGCCGGTTTTACCATTACGATATCAGCCCCCTCTTCTATATCCAGCGCCACCTCACGTAACGCCTCTCTGGCATTATGGGAATCCATCTGGTATGAGGCGCGATCTCCAAATCCCGGTGTAGACTCAGCAGCTTCACGGAATGGCCCGTAGAAACCCGAGGAATATTTGGCAGAATACGCCATAATTGGGATATGTTCAAAACCGTTTTCATCAAGTCCGTCACGAATTGCCTCTACACGGCCGTCCATCATATCGCTTGGGGCAATAATATCTGCGCCTGCCTTTGCATGAGAAACTGACTCTTTTACCAGAAGCTCTAAGGTCATGTCATTATCCACATCAAAATGACCAGACCTCTCGTCCCTCCTTACAAATCCGCAATGCCCGTGACTGGTATATTCACACATACAGACGTCCGTAATCACCAGAATATTTTTCGCTTCTTTCTTAATTGCGATAATTGCCTTTTGAATTATTCCTTCGTCCGAATAGGCATCTGAACCCATCTCGTCCTTCTTGTCAGGAATCCCAAAGAGAATGATACCAGGAATCCCAAGCCCTTCCAGGATTTTTACCTCCTCAACCAGTTTATCAACGGACATCTGGTAGTTTCCCGGCATAGAGGGTATCGGCTGTTTAATACCTTTTCCGGGCCTGACAAACAAAGGCATAATCAGGTCATCGACTGACACGTGTGTTTCTCTTACAAGTCTTCTGATATTTTCATTCTTGCGTAATCGGCGCAAACGCTGCATCGGAAATCCCATACTCTTTTCCCTTCTTAAAATTATGATAGTTCACCGCTACCCTTTTATTACTGCCAAAGGGAAGTATGAACCATTACGAAAAATTATACTCAAGGCACGCTGATATATTACCACAAAAAACATATTTTTACACATTTTTTTACCTGACGGATTTTGCATTTATTACGACAACAATTACTCAGGAATTAAAAAAAGAAGAGCGTATTTCCCTACATGGAATAACAAACGACAGTAAAGTGACCGAAAAAGACATTGAAGAAGTGAAAAGTATATGGAAATAACCTTGGATACCCACATCTTTATTTGGTATTTGGACAAAAGCCTGACAGATTAATACTCGCAGCGACCCTATTAACAGGTAGTCCCCTTGTTAGCAACGACAGAGAAACATATCCTAAATTAACCTTTATATGCTTCGTTTGACCGTGCCAAAGTGTCTTTATAAACGTCTTCACTTATCCAGAAACCGACTTCTTTAAGCCTTTCAACTAGCGGCTTTACTTCGGTTATTATTCCTTTTTCTTTAGCGGCTATTAATAATCTCAACGTACCGACAACATGAAAACCCCTGAGCCGTGCAACCTTTCTCCCTAACCTGTCATCCATAATGATGATTTTGGCTCTTAATTCTTCTGCAAGAACTATTACCTCTGCTTCACCATCGTCGATATCCGTCAGAAGGCACTTTTTTGCCAATTCATTTTCGATATTCTTCGTTTTTATCCATTGTTTATTCTCTATTTCTCGAAAACCGAAGGTATCTTTGCCTCCTGATATTATTTCTTGTTTTACTGAATCGGGTATAAAAATTTCGCCAAAAAGCTTTTTTAACAGATCAGTTTTATTGATAGCGGACAAATAGATGATTGGTGATGTGTTTGCAACGATAATATTTTTAACCGATGTCAACTTTCATATCCTCTTCAAATTCTTCTAATGTTGATATGGATACCTGATATTTACCCAGTATTTTCAAAAAAGAGATCTTATCCATACCCGCAAGCCTGGCTGCCTTTCCAGACGATAACTTGCCCATCTCGTAGATCTTTACTGCTGCTGCTAATTTCAGCTCTTCAGAAAAATCGTCTTGTGTTTCTTTTAACGATACCAATATTTCATCTGGATACTCAATTGTTAATGTTGCCATATTATTTTACCTCCAATCTATTTAAGCAATAAGAAGTATGAGATTTAATAATCTGCTCATCTTATATTCAATGAAGAATATAGCAGAAAAAGAGGTAAGAAAACAATAGAAAATCAAGACGCAACACCAAACTTATCATCTCCCTATTTGACTTCAATAAAAATAATTGCTAGAATTCTCTGGCATAATAAAGATTTGCAAAAGAATTTCGGGTTAATACCTCAGTAGGGGCAGGTTTCAAACCTGCCCCTACACACAGTACGTATAACATCATTAATTGCTGGGATTTTTCAAAAACTAAATTGTTACAATAGCTTTAACAGGACAATCGCATTATGAATACATCCAAAGATAAATCTATTTCATCATTTCAGGATTTGGTCGAACTGATGCAGAAATTGCGCAGTAAGGACGGGTGTCCGTGGGATAAGGAACAGAGCCATGCATCTTTGAAGCCTCATCTTGTTGAAGAGGCTTATGAGTTAATAGATGCAATAGACACAGGAAACCCTGATAAAATCAAGGAAGAACTGGCAGACCTCTTTTTCCATATTATTTTCCACTGTCAGATTGCGAAGGAGAAGGGAGAGTTTGATATCGGAGGCGTGATTGCGCTCTGCCTTGATAAGATGACGCGCCGCCATCCACACGTTTTTGGAGATGCCACAGCAGCCACCCCCGAAGAGGTAATCCATCAGTGGGAACAAATCAAAAAACAGGAGAAAGGAAACGAAGAACGGAAGTTTATTGTGGACGGCCTGCCGAAACACCTCCCCGCCCTCCAGAAGGCTCAAAAACTGCAAAAGAAGGTGGCAAAGGTTGGTTTTGATTGGCCGGATATTACCGGCGT
>JACPHJ010000116.1 GCA_016188675.1 Planctomycetota bacterium | reverse complement strand
CCCTTTTTTTTCTCACGTAATACTACACCTTTGTGATGATGCTTAACCGTAACAAGGGCATACTCAGCATCTGGATCAATATGCACAACCTCTTTTTTCCGGTGCAAAAACTCAGATATCTTGATGGAGCTATACATTCCCCACCCCCTTCTTTGCTTTTTCCTCAATTTTCTTTACCGCTCGGTCAAAGTCGGAAACGTAGTTCTTGTCCCGTTCTTTCCTGTATTTTTCAAATTCATCTTCAGCTTTTTTCGCTGCTTGTTCTGCGCTTACGCTTCCGGCGTTTGCAAGAAGTTCCCGCTCACTTAATTTCAAAAATTGATCAAGTTTTTCCACCCAGTCCGCCATCTTCATCAGCCGTCCGTTGGTGGCCTGCAATTCAGCAAAATCAAGATACATAGACACAATGAGGTTAAGCTGGTTTAACTCTTTTTCGGTAAGGTAGTTTTTAGCGATCTTTATATCATGCGCAGTGATGTACTTGCTTTTGAAATTGGTTAGACCCATAAGAGGCTTTGTGCTGTCGGCCCGCTTGACGATAATCTCCGCCGCGGTGTGCCCATGAACTGCATAGTGCATCTTGTTTTGCACAGTAGCAAAAAATTCCGCGGTCAGTTTGTCGTCTTTTCTATAATCAATGCTGGTGGCATAAATATCGGTTACTTTCTGATAAAAGTTTCGCTCGCTACTTCGAATATCGCGGATGCGTTGTAACAGTTCTTCAAAATATCGTGCCCTTTGTCCCCCCTGCTTTAATCGTTCATCATCCAGGGCAAAACCTTTAATAATATATTCTTTCAGCCGTTGTGTGGCCCAAATACGAAATTGTGTTCCGCGTAGAGACTTAACCCGGTATCCGACCGAAATAATCACATCAAGGTTATAATAATTAGTGGGTTTGGTAGAAAATTCGGAAATTCCGAATTTTCTCATGGTTGGGCCTTCGTCGAGTTCTTTTTCTTCATAAATATTTTTAATATGCTCATTAATTGTTGACTTTGATTTTTCAAATAGCTCCGCCATTTGATCCTGAGTAAGCCAGACGGTTTCATCTTCCATCTTTACCTGAATCTTTGTCTGCCCATCCGCGGTCTGATAAATAATGAGCTGGGATTTATTTTCTGCGTTATCCATTCTCCAATTCCTTTCTCAATTGTTGAAGAAGCTCATCACTTTTTCGAAATGATTTGTGAATCATCGTCACCAGTTCCGTGCTTGTATATGTGTATTTTTCTTCGGGTGTATGCGGATTCTTTATGTCGAGATTATAGCCATTCGCGGCAATCGTATCAATAGAGACCTTCCACGCCTGCTCATTTTCTTTTCGCTTCTTCCACCACTTTTTGAGGCCGTCAAATTCACTTTTATGAATCGGTTTTGTCTTATTGTATGCTTTCACGCCTTCCGGTAATTTATGCTCCCAGTACCAGATTTCCTTAGTCGGCTTGGCTTTTTCAAAGAAAAGCAGGTTCGTGGCAACACTGGCATACGGTTGAAAGACTGAATTTGGCAACCGCACGATGGTGTGCAGATTGCAATTCTCCAATAAATGCTGGCGGATACGCTGTTTGACGCCATCGCCGGTCAACGAACCATCCGGCAGAACAATGCCGGCACGGCCTTCGTCTTTCAAATACCGCACCATGAGCATTAAGAACAAATCGGCGCTTTCCGTTGTGCGAAAATTCTGGGGAAAGTTAGTCTCTGCCCCATCGGTAACCGAGGCGCCAAAAGGCGGATTCGCCAGAATTACATCAACCCGGTCTTTCTGCCCTATCGAGGTGTATTCGCGGTTCAAGCTGTCGGTATAATCTACATTCGGCACTTCGATGTCGTGCAAGATTAAATTGGTAACACACAGCATAAAGGGAAGCGGTTTGAATTCCATGCCATGAATGGTCTTCTCCAAAGTCTTGAGGTCGTCAACTCCTTTTACATCTTGTTTGCGGATATTTTCTATGGCGCTGGTCAAAAAGCCTCCGGTTCCGCAGGCGGGATCTAAAACTTTTTCACCTAAGCGAGGATTAATCATTTCCGTAATAAATTCCGTCAAAGCGCGAGGGGTGTAAAACTCACCGTAATTCCCGGCGCTCTGCAGATCGCGCAAAATCGTTTCATAAATATCTCCGAACACATGCCGGTCTTCAGCCTTGTTAAAATCAATTAGATTTAATGCGTTAACAACTTGACGGATAATTGTCCCGTTCTTCATGTAGTTATTCGTGCCGTCAAATATTTCACGAATAATGAGCGCGCGTTTATTGCCAGAACTCACATCGAGATTTTTAAGCTTTGGTATCAAAGCACCGTCAACAAAGTTTTTAAGCTCATCCCCAGTCATACCCTCGTCATCAGCCGCCCAGTTGCGCCATTGCAATTTCTTGGGCATCGGGGAGGCATATTTGTCATTAAGGAGTTCCATCTCTTTGTCCTTATCATCCAGAATCTTGAGGCTGAGCATCCAGCCTAATTGCTCAATCCGTTGCGCGTCTCCGGACACGCCCGGATCCTTGCGCATGATGTTCTGTAATGTTTTTATAATATTTCCAATGTTTTTCATTATTACCCCTTACGCACAATGTCTTTAAGTTAAGGGTTATTTTATATAAACAACCCCCTTTATCCCCCTTTTCTAAGGGGGATTTTTACGGCCGGTAGTTTAACTTAATGACACACCCTTAAGCTGCTGTATATAGTTCATGCTCCAGTTCTTCAATAACATGAAGATATTGATCTCTCCCGCCGAAAATCTGCACGATTTCCGTGGGTGTCCCGATTTGATTAAACGGTTCTATTCTCAAAATTGCCAGGTCTTCTATATTTTCAATGCCCTCATCAGCATATTTATCCAGGAGCGCTTCAATAACCTTTCGCGCCTTCTCCGCATATTTCGTGAAATAATTGCGCTTCTTTACATTTTCCACGCGCTCTCGTCGGGTAAGCGCAGGCATGTCCCACGCAATGTGGCAGATAAGGTCAAATACGTCCAAATCCTTCCTTACCTCTGCCATCAGGTTTTCCGGAATAATCCCCTGTGATTCCAATTCATCGATAACCGCTTTCTTCTTATGAGCGCTGTTCCACCGGGCAAGGAAATCATCAAGCGATTGGAACTCCTGCAAGATGCCCTTTTTAGTGTAATCTTTGAGACTTTCGGTGATAAGTTTTCCGTTCGCATCCAGATGCTGAATCCGCTCGTTTAACACCGAAACATCTACTCCAGCCACATACACCTTCTGTCGGGGCTCAGACACAATTGAACCGCCTTGAATAATTTCTGGTTGTGTGGGATATTTAACTGATTCTTTTTTCTCAAAATCCACAGGCTGACCGGTTTCCGGATCAATGATCTCCTGGTCTTCTTCGGGATGAATATCCTGATCCGTTAATTCTTGATCGCCCTTAACTTCCCTGACCATAACAGGGTAGCCGTCAAAGGCCGGATCCGCGAAAAGATCCGTCACATTGCGAAAGTCCATGATGGCAAAGAACGTCTTATCATAATCTTCGTTAATACGAGTTCCTCGACCGATAATCTGCTTGAACTCGGTCATTGACTTGATATTTGAATCAAGCACGATCAATTTACAGGTCTGCGCATCGACGCCGGTGGTCATTAATTTTGAAGTGGTCGCGATAACAGGATAACGCTCCTCAGGATTTATGAAATTATCCACTTCTCGCTTGCCTTCGTCATCATCACCGGTTATTCGCATAATATACTTGTAGTTCTCAAGCGCCAAATCCGAGTTCTCAATAGCCAGTGCCTGTCTCATGCGTTCAGCGTGTTCAATATCCACACAAAAAACTATTGTTTTGTCAAAACGGTTAGTTTTCCTCAAATACTCCGATACTTTCCTGGCGACAATCTTCGTTCTCTCATCAATCACCAAATTTCTATCAAAGTCTTTGGTGTTATAAATACGATCTTCAATCTCATTGCCATCCGTATCTTTTTTGCCTGCCTCAGGCCGCCAGCCCTCAAGGTCGGTACTAAGACCGACACGAATGACTTTGTAAGGGTCTAAAAATCCATCTTCGATACCTTGCTTGAGTGTATAAGTATAAATCGGATCGCCGAAGTATTCTATGTTTGATAT
>JACPHJ010000007.1 GCA_016188675.1 Planctomycetota bacterium | reverse complement strand
GAGATCAAATATCTGAAAGGGCTTTGCTTAATAGAGGGGAGAAAACCCAATTACGTTATCTCCGCCAAAATTACTGCGTCGCTGTCCAATGATGAATTAAAGGCGCATTATATTAAGCAGCGGGGGCTTGATGATGAATATTACAAAAATCTCATCGTTGAATATCTAAAAAAGTTTGGGGAATCACCAAGAAAAAACATTGAGAAGTTCCTTCGGGATAAATTGCCGGACATATTAACTGAATCCCAAAAGAAGAACAAGGTTACTAACTTGCTATCTGCATTAAGAATCAAGGGGACAATACGTAACAGCGGATATTCTAAATGGTCTCCTGTTTAAAAGAGTTTTAAAAGAGTTTTAAAAGAGTTCTAAAAGAGTTCTAAAAGAGTTTCTTACGTTAGGCTAGAAATTTCAAATATTTACGACAGAATATAATGAGAAGAATTATTACAGTTTCATTCCAAAATAGAGAAAGACGTCTTGTATTACTTGCTGAAAGGAAATCAGCCAGTTATACTTGTATTGGCAAGGGGGCTGAAAAAAAGACTCGAACCTGAATTAAGGGAGGCCTTAGATAAAAACAGACTCTTGCTAATTTCCCCATCTGGCGAAGACGTTAAACGAGTTACCAGAGAAACAGCGAACCGGAGGAACCGTCTCATGGCAGAACTGGCGGATGAAATATTTGTTGCATACGCCGCAAACGGAGGAAACATAGAAAAGCTTCTTACAGATATTACCGTTACAGGCAAAAGCATTCCATCATTTAAAGCTGGTTAAGTGATTGAGATTATTAGGTAAAAAACAATTTGTCATTCCCACGTAAGTGGGAATCTAGAATAAAAATGTCTATTTTCAAGTTAGTTTCTTCATTCACACCGCAAGGCGACCAGCCGCACGCAATACAGCAACTGGTCGAAGGCTACAAAAACAATGTCAACTATCAAACCTTATTAGGCGTTACCGGCTCCGGTAAGACGTTTACTATGGCAAATGTAATTGCCGCACTGGAAATGCCCACGCTGGTTATGACTCACAATAAAACCCTGGCCGCCCAGCTTTACAGCGAGTTCAAGAGCTTCTTTCCGGAAAATGCCGTTGGGTACTTTGTTAGCTATTACGACTATTATCAGCCGGAGGCATATATTCCGCAGCGAGACATCTACATCGAGAAAGAGGCCACCATCAATCAGGAAATCGACCGTCTGCGTCTGGCAGCCACCAGTAATCTTATGTCGCGGAGAGACGTCATCCTGGTTGCCAGCGTTTCTTGTATTTACGGCCTGGGATCCCCCGAAGAATATCAGGAGATGTATGTGCATCTCTGCAAGGGCGATTTGATAGAACGCAACAAACTTTTAAGAAAGCTCGTCAGCATCCAATACGAGCGGAATGATATTGGCTTCGTTCGCGGCTCACTGCGGGTGCGCGGGGACGTTGTAGAGGTATTTCCCGCCTATGAAGAGATTGCATATCGCATAGAATTTTTTGGCGACGAAGTGGACAGGATTTCCATAATAAATCCTACAACGGGAAATTCTTTACAGGAAGTAAAGGAGGTGTCCATTTATCCGGCAAAACACTTTGTCATGCCGGAGGGAAAGATTGAAGGCGTAGTCAAATCCATCGAATATGAATTGAACGACCGCCTTAAGGAACTGCGTTCGCAGGAAAAATTCCTTGAGGCCCAGCGTCTGGAAGCGCGCACTCGTTATGACATGGAGATGCTCCTGGAAGTGGGCTATTGTCATGGTATTGAAAATTATTCCAGGCACCTCAGTGGCCGTGCGCCCGGTGAGACACCATACACCCTGTTCGATTACTTCCCAAAAGAATTCCTCCTCATTGTAGACGAGTCCCACGTCTCTGTTCCCCAGATTGCAGGTATGTATCACGGCGACCGGGCGCGCAAGGAGACCCTGGTCGAATACGGCTTCCGTTTGCCCTCTGCGCTGGATAACCGTCCTTTAAGATTTGATGAGTGGGAATCGAGGATTCGCCAAATCATGTTTGTTTCGGCAACACCAGGTCCTTATGAGTTGGAAAAATGCCAGGACAAAGTGGTAGAGCAGATTATCCGGCCAACCGGTCTTGTCGACCCGATAATCCACGTAAAACCAGCAAAAACACAGGTAGAGGATTTGCTGAAACAAATAAAGAAACGGGCGCAGATAAAGGAACGGGTGCTGGTAACCACTTTAACAAAACGGCTCGCTGAAGATTTAAGTGAGTATATCAAGGAAGAAGGTCTCAAGGGCATGTATATCCACTCAGAGATAAATGCCATAGAAAGGGTAACGATATTAAGGGATTTGAGGCTGGGAAAATTCGACGTGCTGGTAGGTGTCAACCTTTTAAGAGAGGGACTGGATTTGCCGGAGGTTTCTCTGGTAGCGATACTGGATGCAGACAAGGAAGGATTCCTGCGTTCTGAAACTTCATTAATTCAAACCATTGGCAGAACGGCGAGGAATGTAAATGCCGAAGTAATCTTATATGCAGATGAGATAACAAAGTCGATGAAACGGGCTATAGATGAAACCAACCGGCGTCGTGAGCTTCAAATAGCATACAACAAAAAGCACAACATCACCCCAAAGACCATACAAAAAGAGATCAAGAAGGGTATCGAAGACGAGGTCTCGTCGCGCAAGATCGTTTATGAGACCGTTGCCGAAAGCGAGGAAGAATACGTTACCCAGGAGTTTGTTAACGAACTGGAAGAAGAGATGCTCAAGGCTGCGGAGGCGCTGGAATTTGAGCGTGCGGCTGAGTTAAGAGACAAAATTCAACGGATACGAGCAATGTACAGCAAAAGTGGCGTGGGACAGGTGACAAGTGACAAGTGACGTTTTTGCCGTCACACACACCCGGCACTTGCCACTGAAAATACTTGCCAAAACTTGTCCCCATGAAACTTGTCCTCGTGAAAACGGGGAATGGGGAAAAGAAGTTTTTACAGTGTAATACTATAGAAAGGAGATTTGCAGTGAATATAGAAGTTATGGCCCTTTGTGATGCAGCAACGGAATCTCAGGGAAAATTAAATATACTGGGCACCTTTGATACAATCTTTGCCCAAAAATTGCCGGCCGTGAGTTCGCAGTGCGCTATAGCGTTCAGAGTAAGGTTCAATCAGATAGAAAAAGGGGAGCATAAAATAAAACTGAATCTGGTTAATGAAGATGGTAAACTAATAATACCCAGTTTAGATACCAGCGCGAAAGTAGATTTTCCTCCCCATCTCGATTCAGGCGTAATGAACATGGTGCTTCATCTTCAGGGCTTGAAACTCGAAAAGTTCGGGAAATATTCTTTTGACCTGGCTATAGACGGAAGGCAGGAAGCCTCGCTTCCCCTTTATTTAAGGCAGTCTCCGGCATAATAAAGAGGTTGAACAATAGGAACGAGTTTTTATATCTTTTTCATAAACGCATGATTTTGTAGTCTACTTTAAGACATTCACTTAAAAAAACACCTTCCAGACAAATACAGAAATCATTGCCAGTCCGATGACTACTTTTATCAGCGAACCGCCCATGAAACCCACAAAATTGCCGAGTCCGGATTTCAATGCACCTTTGTAACCTTTACCGCCGATAAGTTCGAAGATAACCGTGCCTATAACAGGCCCTAATATCAAGCCTATAGGTCCTCCAAGGTAAAATCCGATGCCTGTGCCAATTACCGAACCGATGATTCCCCACCTCGTAGCTCCAAATTTTTTTGCGCCGTATACATTCCCAAGATTTTCAAGCACGATGGAAAAAATGGTGAGTAGGGCAAATATCAACAACACCATCCACGTGATCTTTTCAAAATGGGTAAATACTGCATAGAGAAATGCGCCAAGCCAGATAAGCGGCATACTGGGTATGATGGGAACGACAATTCCTGCCATTCCTACAAACATTATTATAAGCGAGATTGCAAATAAAATGATTTCCCAGATTCCCATTTACTAGCTTCCTAAAAATGATTTACCGCAAAGGTGCAAAGAAAAATTTGAAGTGATAAAAATGAATTTTTAAAATATATGATAGTATGCTATCATGTTAGTTCTTTATGTTCAACGAAATAGCTTGGTATGATGAAAATCAACGAGGGAAGAGTTATGCTGTGGTCTATCATGGGGACGATTGCTGCAATTTGTACAACGGTAGGGTTTATACCACAAATTATCCAGGGGATAAAAACCAGGGAATTAAAAGATGTTTCACCGATAATGCTGACACTTTTATTGGTGGGCTGCAGTTTATGGTTAGCATACGGGATTCACTTAAGAAATCCAATCATCGCTCTTGCGAATGGATTTACCGTCTCGTTCGTGCTTACGATTATTTTCTTACGTACCTTGTTTAATAGAAACAAAAAATAGTATTTTTAGCTTTTTTCATAGCTGCATTGTTTCTTGTAATTTTAAAGGTATGTTTGTAATATAAATCCACTAATTTTTATTGTGATTTCAAGTGTAATGGCCGGGGTTGCGTATCAATAAACTTACTGAGGTTCGAGTGTGGGAAAGTTAGAGACAGAAGAAGTGATTGATGAAATCGAAAATATAAGGATGTCGTTAGGCTCACATCTGGAAGAGTTGCGGCGCAGGGTCGTTTATTCCGTTATAGCCATCGTTCTTTGCTTTGTAGTATGCTGGTTTTTTAAGCTACAGATACTGGATATCGCAAAAAACCCGCATAAGTTCGCCATGTTAAAAGCCGGCCTTACGACAGAGCTGCAGGTGCTGAGCTACCAGGAAGGTTTCTATGCCTACATGAAGTTGTGTTTTATAACATCGGTTTTTTTGGCCTATCCGTTTGTCATTTACCAGATATGGCAATTTGTGAGCGTGGGACTGTATAAAAAAGAGCAGAGGTACGTGCTTTTATTCCTTCCCGTTTCTTATGCGGCATTTGTGGTTGGGGGGCTTTTCGGGTATTTTTTGTTAATTCCCTTTGGGCTGCAATTCCTGATTGGCATCCTCGGACCGGGCATCCAGCCCATTATCACCATGGGGACATATGTCTCGTTTGTTTTTATGCTGACAGTCGCATTGGGCCTGGTATTCCAGTTACCCCTTGTTATGCTGCTTCTCTCAAAGATCAGATTCATTACGCCCGATAAATTTATATCGTGGAGAAAGTACGCTATTTTAGTAATATTTATCATTGCTGCAATAGTAACCCCGCCTGACCCATTTACCCAAACCATGACAGCCGTCCCCATGATCGTCCTTTACGAATTAGGAATACTCATTTCAAGACCTACAAAGCGGGGATTTGTATTTTTAGGCGCTATAGTAGGGGGCGGCATGATTATATTGGCAGCGGTATTTTTTTATCTGTCGCATAAGGGCGGGGAAATCGGACTGTTGAATGCTCAGGGGAATATTCAAATTTTGTACCCCGGGGGTAAGGAGTGGAAGCAGGTGTCGAACCGTATCAATTTCCGGGGGTAAGGAGTGGAAGCAGGTGTCGAACCGTATCAATTTCCGGAACGGTATTACCCTAAAGACAGGCAGCGAAGGAAAGACCGCCATATCAACAAAAAAAGGGGCGGACGTAGGTATAGACTCAAATACCGAGGTGCATTTTATTGATGCGTGGAAGATCAGGCTTAAGACTGGACAGGTGCTTGTTTCCATGAAAGAATCAGAAGTGCCTTTTGAAATTGATACTCCCAACGGCAGGATACGTACAAACAAAGGTACTGTGAATATCCAGGCGGGGGATTTTGAAACTATTGTCACGGCCGTAAAGGGTGAGGCTGCATTATTATTGGAGGGTGAAGAGAAAAAGTTATTGGAAGGGCGGCAACACAAGATGACCATTGGCGGCGAACCAGTAGACATCGGGGCAATCATCAATTGGTCTGAAGGCGTACTAACCAAACCCGATGAGAAAAATGGCAAGAAGTGACACTTTAAAGAATAATAACTTAAAATCAGACAATCAGTGGCATAAGAAGGTAAGATACAATGTCAGTTCGAGGAGGATGTGATGGATTTTCGAATGACCATCGCCTTTCATTAATTCAAAAGATTACGAAAGAAATTGATGGTTTGGGGCTTGAATCCATGAAAACAGCGATTCGAAAGCCCATGGAGAAACCGAAATCTGTCCAGAAATCCTTAGATTTAGCCCCTTTGATCGAACACACCTTATTGAAACCAGATGCGACGCGCCACGATATACAGATGTTTTGCGATGAGGCAAAGCAATTCAATTTTCGAGGGGTCTGTGTGAATCCAGTCTTTGTGAAAGAAGCCAGAAGCCAATTAACAGGAACGGATTATTTGGTTATTACCGTTATCGGATTTCCATTAGGGGCCAACGTGACGGCTACCAAGGTTGCGGAGACGAAACACGTTATTGGATTAGGTGCAAACGAGGTGGATATGGTTATTCCCATTGGCGCATTAAAAGAAGGTGATTACAGAGCAGTCTACAAAGATATCTGTGCGGTTGTTGAAACTGCGGGGGTAATTCCTGTAAAGGTGATTATCGAGACAGGGTTTTTGGAAGAAGCGCAGAAGACGGCTGCTTGTTTGTTGGCCGAACGGGCTGGAGCCGCCTTTGTCAAGACTTCTACAGGTTTTACTTTACGCGGTGCGACGGTGGAAGATGTCAAATTAATGAAAATAGTTGTAGGAGAAAGACTCGGCATCAAGGCCGCTGGCGGCATTCGGGATTTTCAGACCGCACGTGCTATGGTGGAAGCCGGTGCAACCAGGTTAGGCTGTTCGGCATCGGTAGCAATTGTAACAGAATAAACGTACTATTCCATTGTCACCCTGAGCGGAGCGAAGGGGCTTACGTTTAGAGAATAAAAGATTCTTCGCTTTACTCAGAATGACAGTCTTTGCCGGTTCAATCGTCCTCGATTGAATCGGAACGTTTCGGTTCAGGCTGCAAGCCCTGAACTAGCACGAAGAGTAACGGGGGGGCAAGTAACACGTGATATTTTCCGTCACTCGTCATTCGTCACCTGTCACTCGCCAGACGCCACTTATTGTTTTGGTGTGGTGTCTTTGTGTTATTTCTTTGCGCAAAACAGGCTGTATTGGCCGTCTTTAAAACAGTACGTCCCTATAATGCGGGGCATTTCAGGATTTTTAAAAGACACGACAAATTTAAAACGCGGATAACCAAGGTTTGCAGGCACAGGTTCTGCCTCGACGTGTGTCAGATGCGCCTTGTGCTCAATGCTAATGATGTTCCACTGAATCCCCTTATTATCGGGAAACTCGGCTTCCGCCAGCCGAACAATGTTATCTCTCAGATATGATTCCCTCTTCGCCTCTTCACTGACAAAGGCAGTTTCCGGTTTCGGGGGCGATACTATTTCCGGCTTCATTTCATCACTCTGTTTTGGTTCTTCCAAACCTGTCTTCCCGGCCTGGCCAACGATAGTTGTCTCCGGTTTGGGTTGTGGTGTAATGTCAGGCTTCGCTTCGCCGGTCTCGATGGTCTGTGTCATTGCCTCAACGCCTTTCTGCATCCCTTCGGCCATTGACTTCCCCATCTCCTCGAAACCCTTCTTAAATCCTTCTTCCAGAGCCTTGCCAAGTCCTTTCATCATCTCGCCCATTGCGCCGCCGAACATTGACATCATTGTCTGCTCGGCATCAACCTTCCACATCCCTTCTTCCTTTACGAGAATCGTCTGCATCTGGACGTTAAATTCCGTTGTCCCGTCATTGGCTTGCATCGCAGTTTCAATGGTGGTCTTGTCGTCTTCGATTTTGATGTCGCCAAAGGTTACCTTGCAGTTGGCAGGGGCATTGGTATCTTTTGCCTGTAATTTGTCTGCGCTCTCTTTTGTTGCGTACAACCTTACCGCCTGAATATCCTTTGCATTCATCGCATCCCAGAATCCCTTTGCGACTGCGAGTTGACTATCAGCGGTTACGGGCTTTTCCATGCCGGATGCTGGTTTATCAGAAGATTTGCTGATTTCTGTAACAGGTAACTGGGGTTTTTCTTCTGCCTTTTCGGCATGCGGTTGGACGATTTCCGGAGTTTTTACAGAGGCATGAAGGCCTGTAATTTGTTCATTTAAATTTCTGACGGCAGTTTCTAATCCATCAACTTTTTGCTGAATGGCTTTATTGGACGACTTCACCTCTTCCATCTTGTTGTGGAGTCTGTTCGTATCGTTTACAATTATCCTGATGGTATTGGATAAATCATCGATCCTCTTTTCCAGCATCCTGCTGTCAACGCTTTCTACAGGGGCGCTCCGTTGGTCAACGGTGGCGCAGCCGAAAGGAAAGAGCATAGGAAGGCAAATAAGCTTTATTAGGTATTTATTCATAATAGACACCAAAACGAATAGCGAGTGGCAAGCGCCGGGTGACGGGTGACAATCAGTATTCCAGTCACTTGTTAGCGTTACCTATTATATTTCACAGCATCATAACACTTTGAGTCACTATGTCAATAGTTTTGTTAGTTTAGTGTGTGGAATTTTAAAGTAGCCGCAGAACGCACAGAGACCGCAGAGCGAGAATGACGGCCTGTGTATTATTCCCCTTGTTATTTCAGTGTCCTCGGTGTACTCTGTGGCAAAGAAGTT
Organism: Planctomycetota bacterium; assembly: GCA_016188675.1. Classification (GTDB taxonomy): domain Bacteria; phylum Planctomycetota; class Brocadiia; order Brocadiales; family Brocadiaceae; genus Wunengus. The sequence goes on along the minus strand of JACPHJ010000007.1, from coordinate 5,855 downwards.
GCCAATGGCATGAATTGTCTTGATTCTATAGCACTACCTGCGTAAAATACGGCAAATTTCAATAAATCATAGAGGATAATATTATGACAACACCCGTGAAACATCTTAAACATCCGTATATTTCAATAAATAAGAAAATCAGAGATGGGGAACCTGTTATTGCTGGAACTGGAATTAGAGTCCTTGATATAGCAATCAGACACGAACTCATGGGGATGTCGCCCGAAGATATTATAATTTCACTTCCCCATCTTACCCTTTCGCAAGTGCATGCCGCACTCTCATACTACTATGATCATAAGAACGATATGGACAAGAAATGGAAGGAATCGATAGAAAATGTTGAAAAACTGAAAAAGGGGTGTTCTTCTGTCATGGAGAAAAAGATTGGCAAGATTAAGGATATACACAGATGAAACGGCTGGCTCTTTATGCGGAAGTTTTATCTGCAGATGAAATGGTAAACAAGATTGAGTTTTTGTAAAAATAAGGAAATGTGTATGGGAGAAAATAACTGTTTTATAAAGTTGGGTGAAGCATGTCCTGCGCTTGTCGAAGGGACAAGCGCACCCAACACGCAATTGTGCGATAGGTTCACTTCGTTTAACTCATCCTACTTGACTTATTTACGTATGCATTTCTTTTTGAAGGGAAAGCAAAATGGATCACCTTTTTATAGAGCTTGTACGATCATTGTTCGGTGAGAATTATAACTACATTACGGCTGTTGTTATACTTTTAATTGCAGGATGGTTTCTGATCTTTGTAAATGTTCGCACTCATGCACGTATTGAAGATAGAAAGAAGCGGTTAAGTGAGCTACAGTTAGTCGAGCGTAATCTAAAGCCGGTCATTAAGGCTGCTGGAGATTTAATCTCTCGAATTACAGAGATTCTTGTAATTCGTCGTTCCACGATGATTAATGATATTAGCAGTTACGATCCTACGAATATCAAAGAACGAATCTTGAATCTATCTCCATTGTCTATGAATCGGCACGAATCAACTGCCTATCGGCTAATAAATTTTATGACTGTCGCAACTTATTTTGGGCGCCAAACTGCTGAGACGCCTTCATTTTCTTTTTTAGACCGAATTGAGTTCTATTTACATCACAAGATTCCAGTTGCATTGCGTGGGAATCTTTATAATTTGGTATTGTTAAGCACTGAGGTTCAGGAAGAGATATCTGCATCACTTCTTGAGTGTGATAAAACAATCAAAGCCAAGGATTTAAGTGTAGGACAGTTCTGTCAGTACGTCAAATCGGGCCGATTTAATCATGAATTATACAATGCCGCCTTAGACTTATTTTATGTAGATATTTCTCCCCTTAAGGATAATAGTGGAATCGATCATAACGATAAAAATTGGCAAAAGATTCTTGCGTTATCACATTTGGGAGTTTTCTTAATAGATTTTTTTCAAAGTTTAGATGACAATCCTCAATGGGAAGAGTATAGAGTATTTCTCATTAGTTTGATAAGACAATGGAATGCAAACGCGAAAAGGCATAGTTATCTTTATGAGGATGGTGATCTAGACACCAAAAACTACATCGATACATATCCCGGTCGAATGGCATCAAAACACGCATTTTATAGTGTGACTGATTCGGTTCCGGAAATGCTTGGAGTAAGACGTGCACTACGAAGATTTACTAAAAGATGGTTAATTAATAAAAGAGGGTGTCGATTTCGTAGTCGTCATCATAAAAAGGTTGTTCGTAAATGGGGTATCAAAGTTTTGGGAAAGAACAACTGGCATCCAATACGTTGGGATAATGACCTGAATACTATTCATGCTGATGTGATTAATTATTTACGGGCAAGATTAACGAGTTTTTAAATATGAGTCCATTAACGTTTTAAAGAATTGTGAAAAGGGAGTATTTGAGGCAAGTCTTTAATCTTGGCGTACCCACCAAAAGGAAGGTGCCTTCTACTGATAAAAGTTCCGTCATGGTGAAAGCCAAAGCCATGCAGTCGAAATGTCAGGTGGGTATAAAGGCATTACCATTTGAGGCTTATCGACAAAGTCCATACAAGTATGGGTGAGCAAATCTCCGGGTTGTAAATAACGCTGTTATTCAAGAAGAAAACACAACCCCCGGTTCCCCCTTTGGTAAGGGGGACTACCTGTAACGGTTTATTTATGCGGGTTTAGTGACGATTCATAACTTTTGAGCGTCATTGAGGACTGGTTCGGAAGTATGCCACGGATTCCTCTTAACCCACCCCTTGCCCCTCCCAAGAGGGGAATAGATTTGCTCATGGCTATTCTCAGAAAAGGAATATTTTCATGAAAAGGATATGATACCCTTGACTTCATACGGAGTTTTGTGAGGGTGGGTTAAACATAAGCGAAACCACCTCCTGTTTATCAATTTTTACTCTTTTTATAAGCAAGCTTGTAAATCTTGCCGTTTAAATCACAAATATACATTTCATTGTCTTTGTCAATTCCAAAAGACGAGATTTCGATATCTGCTGTCAGCAAAAGCTTATTCGTGGCTGGATTTGTGCCGTCGTAACTCAGCGCCCAGATGCTGCCGCTGCAATAATCGCCGTAGATGTATTTTCCATACAGTTCCGGGAATTTCGTGCCGCGATACACATAACCGCCTGTGATAGAACAACTCCCTTGACCATCATGTTCGTATTCCCATATCGGCAATATCAGCCCAGAGGTATCGCAGTCAGAAGATGGATTGTAGCAGTGATTCCCTTCCATAATCCGCCAGCCGTAATTTTTTCCTTTTTCCATAATGTCAATTTCTTCCCAATCGTTCTGGCCTACGTCTCCCGCCCACATCCAGCCGGTGACAGGGTCGAAACTGAACCTCCAGGGATTCCTTACACCATACGCATAAATTTCTTCTTTGTAGCCTTGAGAATTTCCTGCAAAGGGATTTTCGGGCGGGATGCAATAATATATATTTTCTGATGTGCAGTCTACATCTATACGCAGTATCTTTCCGAGTAAAGATGATTTGTTTTGTCCGTTATTCATGGAGTCGCCGCCGGAACCGCCGTTTCCGAGGGCAATATACAAATAACCGTCAGGGCCAAAGGCAAGTTGTCCGCCATTATGAACGCTGTATGGCTGATTTACTTGAAACAAGATACGTTCGCTATTTTTATTGGCGTCATTACGGCTTTTGGAACTTACTGTGTATCGTGCAATGACGGTGCGAAGGGGATTTGATGCGGTGTAATTGACATAAAAATACCCGTTGGTTTTATAGTCGGGATGGAACGCAAGTCCCAGCAGACCCAATTCTCCGCCGGAGGTTACTTTGTCACGGATATCCAGAAAAATCTTTGCCGACTTCACCGAGGGGTTATTATTGAAGACATAAATTAATCCGTCTTGTGATACAACGAAGATTCTGTTCGTCCCGTCCCCTGGGTGTTGTAAATCTAACGGATTATCAAATGAAAGGTTTTTGAAGGCGTTTTTTAATTTGTACCGCTTGTTTTCGTCGGCGTTGGCGATAAGGCATGCGAAGAAAAATGAAAGGAAAATTGTCAATATATGAGTGACTTTCATGGTGAATACCTTATGCAAATTTATGTACAGGAACTTCAAACTTGTCAGAAATTTCAAACCTTTTGAGTCCCCTCTAGAAAGAGGGGATATAGGGGTGTGTAAAAATGCCATAACACCCCCCAACCGCTCTTTTTAGAGGGGGGTTTTAAAAGTCGCTGCCACACGCAGCCTAATTATTTCGGATTTTGTGCTTCGGGTTTCGTCTCTTCCGGCTTGTCCGGGGTAATGTGAGGGGTGGCTGTGCCTCTTTTCTCTTCGAATAAGTCTCTTTTTTGTTCTTCTTTTTGAATACTTCCCAATTTTATTTCAACAATATTTTCCTCGCCTTCCGCCAATTCTATTACCTGACTGATACTCTTAAAACCTGTTTTTATTGCAAAAAGATCATACATGCTTGCATCCAGTTCGCTAAATTCAAAATATCCATCCGCATCAGAGAATGCCACCTTGAAGGTATTTTTCCTTGCCTTTGTTCCTTTGAGCCGTACTCTCACAGATTCAATAGGTTTTCCATTGACAGACTCCATTACGTATCCGGAAATCTTGCCTTTTGGGGGTTTCGTGTTAAATGACATTTCGCTTCCGTAAGCAGCGCCTGCGCTATTTTGTGCGGCAAGTCTGTAATAATAGGTCGTTCCTGCCAACAGTCCGCTTATATGGTTGTCTATCGGCATATCAACTGAACTGCTATCTATATTCACTATTGACGAAGTATGGCTATACGACTCGCTGTTCGTGCCGTATTGGAACCACGCCGTTGCCGGTAATCCCTGGGGGTCTACGATCCCTGTTAAAGTAGCCAGATCGGTTTTTATAGCTGTTGCATGACCTGTTGTCACTGCGGGAGGATTGGCAGTGCCCTCAGCGCGGGTTATTGTTATCGTGGCGATCCCCGTGTTGCCCAGTGCATCCGCTGCCTTTACCGTTATTATATTATCTCCTTCCGTCAGATTGATGTTTGAAATATTCCATCTGATAGTTTTACCCTCCATTTTGTCTTCTCCGGTGCTGGCGCTCCACACAACGTTGTGTACTTCGCTTGTGCTGTCAGAAGCGCTTCCGCCAATGGTTATTGTTTTGGAGGTTGTTTTGAAAGTGGTATCTGATGTTGGATTGGTAATCGTTATTTCCGGAGGAGTCGTGTCCACAATGATAGAATCGCTCGCTCCGTCTGATATATTGCCTGAAGCGTCTTTATACCATACAAACACCGTATTTTTGCCATCACCGCCGCTTAAGGTATAGGAAACGTCTTCTTTGTAATTGATAGCCGGTGTTGTGGACGTCCAGCCAGCGGCGTATGGAGAAGGAGGAATAGCGCTGGTAGAGAGATAATACCCCGTAACACCGATATTATCAGTGGCAGAGAGTCCCAAAGTAACGTTTGAAGAGTTTGTGGAAGCATCTCCGTTGTTGATGTTTATTGAACCGGCAGGCGAGGTGATATCGGTTGTATGGGGCGTTTTTATATCGGCAGTGGTAAATGACACCTCGTCTCCATACACGGTGCCAGCGTCGTTCTCTGCAGCAAGCCTGTAATAATAGGTCGTTCCTGGAAGCAACGCAATTATATTGAAGCTTACCTCTGTGTCGCTCGTGCCAATTACCGTTTGTGTTGAAACGGTGGTTTTGGACGGGCCGTCAACAATCCTGTACTGAAACCATACGGTAGTTGACAATCCGTTGGCATTTACCGTTCCACGGAGCGTTGCTGAATTATAGGTTACCTGAGAAGAAGTATCAGTTGTTACGGTAGGTGCAGCAGTAGAGGATTGCGGGCTGTAAGCCGCAGATTGTGAATTATAGACTGCGATTGATAAAAACAAAATGCCTGCCAAACAAAATAAATAGCGCACAAATCCCCGCATGGTGGAAGGAATAAAACCAGATAGTATTTTTCCCATAGCAATCCTGCTTGAATGAAAGCCATTGACTATAGTAGACGAATTAAATAAGTTTACATTGTGTTTGTCATTCCGAGCGAAGTGAGGAATCTTAAGATTTCTCAGTCGCGCTGCTCCCTCGAAATGACAACTTTCTTTTTTCGTGACTGTAAATGAATTAAATAAGACCTTCAGTGTTTTTGTAGCCACAGAGGCCACCGAGATCGCAGAGGGTTTTTTCTGTGTCCTCTATGTACTCTGTGGCTGTTTTTAAAGTCATTATCTCATATTTTTCTGTGATTTTCCCATACTTTCTTGATTACATACATCAATTCTGCTATTTTAATCATAATTTTCAAGAACATTTTATTTAAGCGGGTTATATGATGTATGACGTAGAGAATCACCCTTAGACTTCGT